>JAKAFK010000079.1 GCA_021817985.1 Pseudomonadota bacterium
GCGGTGGCAAAAACCGCAAGGCCTCGCCGTCACGATCAATGTCGATGATCCGGTGGAGGCGGAGCGTCTCTTCGCGCGACTATCCGAAGACGGAAGCATCGGCATGCCGATCCAAGAGACGTTCTACGCCCAGCGCTTTGGGATGTGCATCGATCGCTTCGGCACGCCTTGGATGATAAATGGAGGGCCGAAGCAGACGGGGGCTTGAGGTGCTTTCGATCGTTGCTGTCGTCGGCTGCCGGAGTTGGCGCCCGGCGCGCCATAGCCTGAGCTCATGAGCGAACGCGAAGCGGCTGGGGTGGTGGTGAAAGGCGCGACGCCGAGCGGCAACTCCTAGCCCCGGTTCTCCGGCTTCGGCTCGCGGGCGAGGAGCTGCTCCACGGCGTCGCCAGGCGGCAGGCCATGGTAGAGCACCTGGTAGACCGCCTCCGAAATTGGCATCTCGACGGCGAGTTCGGAGGCCAACCGGCAGACTTCCTGCGCGGTGCTCACACCCTCGGCGACATGATGAAGATCCTCAAGGATGTCCTTGAGCCGCTCCCCACGCCCCAGTCTCAAGCCCACGGTCCGGTTGCGCGAAAGATCGCCCGTGCACGTCAGAATGAGATCGCCGATGCCGGACAGGCCGAAAAAGGTTTCCGGGCGCGCACCGAAAGCCGCGCCCAGGCGTGCAATTTCCGCCAACCCGCGGGTAATGAGCGCCGCCCGCGCATTGTGGCCGAAGCCCAGGCCGTCGGAAATGCCCGCGGCGATCGCCATGACGTTCTTCACCGCCCCACCGATCTCGACGCCGACGACATCCTGGCTCGAGTAGATGCGGAAGCGGGCACTGTTGAGCAGGCCCGCCATGCGCTGGGCAAACGCGGCATCGGCCGATGCCAGCGTCAGCGCCGTGGGCAATCCTTGCGCCACTTCCACGGCGAAGCTCGGTCCGGACAGCACCGCTGCGGGCCATGCGTCGCCCAGCTCCTGGGCAACGACTTGGTGAGGCATGGCACTGGTCCCGCCCTCGAAGCCCTTGCAGACCCAGATGACCGGAAGATGCGGCCGCGCTTGCGCAATGGCGCGCAGCACGCCTCGCAAGGATGCCGTGGGCACCGCCACCACGGCCAGTTCGGCGCCGGCCAGCGCCTGGGGCAGCCCATCGGGCAACCCGACGCCGTCCGGCAGCCGGAAACCCGGCAGGTAACGCGCATTGGCACGCTCGGTGCGCAGGCTCCGCACCTGGGCTGCGTCACGCGCCCAAAGCGAAACCGTGTGCTTGGCGGATAACGTGATCGCGAGCGCCGTGCCCCAGGCGCCCGCCCCCAGGACAAGCACCTTCATCGCGCAATCCGTCTGTGGGCGCAGGCCATCGCCTCGACGATCAGTGCGTGGTCGCCGCGCCTTCGGCGGCCTCCTGGGCGCGTTGCTGGTAAAGCGCCTCGAAGTTCATCGGGTTGAGCAGGACCGGCGGGAATCCCGCGCGGGTCACCATGTCGGAAATGACCTCCCGCGCATAGGGGAACAGGATATTCGGACAGGCCACGCCGAGAATCGGATCCAGCTCTTCGGCCGGAATGTGGCGAATCTGGAAGATACCGGCCTGAGTGGCTTCGACGAGGAACAAGGTTTTCTCGTTCAACGTCGCGGTGACCGTGATCGTGAGCTGGGTCTCGTAGAACCCGTCCTGGACAGGTCCCCCCTTGGTCTCCAATTGCACATCGATCTTGGGGTTCTCCCGTTCCAGGAAGATCTGCGGGGCATTGGGAATTTCCAGCGAGAGATCCTTGACGTAGACTTTTTCAATCGAAAAAACAGGCTGCTGTTCGCTCATGAGGAGGAAATCCTGATAGGGTTATGGGTTCGGTCAACGGAACCGGCGCCTCGGGGCGCCGGACTAGACATGCGCGCGCAGCCAGTCCGTCAGACGGCCTGCATCCAGCGCACCGGAGATGCGCTGGGTCTCCCGGCCTTCCTTGAACAGAATCAAGGTCGGGATGGAACGCACCTGGTAGCGGCTCGCCAGCGCGGGCTCCTGTTCGGTGTTCACTTTCGCAAAGCGGACCTGCGCCCTCAGCCGCGCGGCGACCTGCGCGAACGCGGGCGCCATCATCTTGCACGGGCCGCACCAAGAGGCCCAGAAATCGACCAGCACGGGCAGATCCTGCTTTTCGATATAGCGCAGGAAATCGCCCTGGGTCAACTCGCGCGGGACCCCGTCGAAGAGGGGCGCGCCGCACTTGCCGCATTTCGGCGCCTCGTCCGCGCGCTCGGCAGGCACCCGGTTGATGGCCAGGCACCGAGGACACAATACGTTCATTTTTCCCGCTTCCCGCAAGGGTCGTGGGCAGCCTACTGCGCAAGCAGGCCCGCCAGCTTGCCCTCGCGATCCAGGGCCGACAGGTCATCGAATCCACCGACGTGATGGTCGCCGATATAGATCTGGGGAACGGTCCGCCGTCCGGTCCTTTCCATCATCTCGGCGCGCCGCTCGGGTTCGAGATCCACACGGATCTTGTCGATATGCGTCACCCCTTTGGCGAGAAGCAGGCGCTCCGCCCGCTCGCAGTAGGGACACACTCCTGTGCAATACATCGTGATTTTCGCCATCGCTCGTGACCCGCGCGCCGACCCCGGCGACGCCGGTCCCCGCAGGAACCCGCATCGCGCGTGGCCGACGCGCCACCTCCCACTGTTGGAAACGTTGACCTTCCCTTATCGGGCCACCGGCAGATTGGCCTGTTCCCAAGCCATCATCCCGCCGGTCAAGACATATACCTCGCCGAAGCCCTGCTTGCCGAGCGCCCCGCAGGCGCGGGCAGAGCGCGCGCCGCTGCGACAGTTTACAACAATTGGCCGCGCCTTGTACTTCGCGAGCTCGGTCAGCCGGGTGCCCAGTTGGCCCAGCGGTATATGCTTGGAATTGGGAATATGGCCCGTCGCGAATTCCTTGTCCTCTCGCACATCCAACACGAGCGCATCGCGCTGGTTGATGAGCTGGGTGGCTTCTAGGACCCCCACGTGCCTGACCCCGGAGAGCCTGCGCTCAATCTCCGGCCACACCAGCATCACGCCGCTGACCACGGCCAGGGTGACCAGCCAAATGTTTTGTTGAATGAAATGCAATGCCTGCCGCCTCTGGAAAAGTGAATAAAATGGCATTCTCGGTCCGGCTCTCTTGTCTTCGGTGCCTTTTCGTCCCCTGAGTTCCCCAGGGACCAAGACGCATGACTTTCCGAAGGGCCGAAGGAGGCATCCGGCAGGGCCACGGGCCGACCTGCGCGCATCGTGATCAGGCGCGCACGCTGTTGTCCGCATAGTCCCGCCAAGCGTCTTGCGCCTTGACCGAAAGCGCCCGCGGCGCTCGGGGCAACCCGCCGAACGCGTCCGCTAGCAGGGCTTGACGCCGAGCTTCTTCAACACCGTATCGAGCGGACAAAACCGCGTGAAGCCGCTTTGCAGCAGGTTGAGGCCGACAAAGGCCGTAAACCACAGCCATGCCTGGCTCACGAACAAAGGGCTTGCCTTGACGCCCATCGCAAGCGAAAGCAGCACGAACGACCCCGCGACAATTCTGACGATCCGATTTGCACTCATGTAGCTCACGTCTCCTGGCTCACAAAAAAAAACGCCCCCGGCGCCCCCGAATTATGGGGACGAAAGGCTCACAATTCAAGTCGCGCCCCGCTCGTCCTGGGGCTCGAGCCGCCGCTGCCACAGGTAATAGAGCAGCGGGATCACCACCAGCGTGAGGGCCGTCGACGCGAAGGTCCCGAAGATCAGCGACACCGCGAGCCCGCCGAACACCGGGTCGGTGATCATGATCGCCGACCCCAGAATGATCGCCAGCGCGGTGAGCAGGATCGGCCGGAAACGCACCGCACCGGCCTGCACCACCGCTTCTTTCAGGGGGTAGCCCCGCGCGCGGTAATCCAGGATGAAGTCGATGAGCAGGAGCGAATTCCTGACCACAATGCCCGCCAGCGCGATCACCCCGATCATCGACGTGGCGGTGAAGGCCTGGTGCGTGATCCAATGGCCGGGAAAGACGCCGATCAGGGTCAGCGGTATGGCCCCCATCACGATGAGCGGCAGGACAAACGACTTGTAGTAGGCCACCAGCATGAGATAGATGAAGACCAGCGCGACGATGAAGGCGCTGCCCAGGTCGCGGAACACGTCCAGCGTCAGGCGCATCTCGCCGCCCCAGAGCAGATTGTAGGACTTGATGTCGTGCGGCTGGGCCGGGGTGAAGCCCAGGTTGCCGGTGGCAAAGCGCACGCCGCCGGGATCCGTCCTCACGCCGTCCAGCATCTTGTCGAGCGCCAGCACGGCATAGACCGGGCTCGAATGAATCAGCTCGCCACCCACCATGACCACGGGATGCTCGTCCCGGTCATAGATGGGCTTGGCGACCCGGACGCGCCGCACGGTCGCAATCGCCGACAGGGGAATCTCCGCGCCCGCCGCATTGGTGATGCGCAACGACAGGATCTGGGCGGGGGTCTGGCGAAGCGCCCGTGGCAGTCTCACCCATATATTGATCGGCGTGCGCGCATCGTCGACGTGCAAGGTGCCGGCCGAGAAGCCGGACACGTACTCGTGGAGGAATTGCGCCACCTGGGCGGGCGCCACCCCGGCGAGCATCGCCTTCTCGCGGTCGACGTGGATCGCGAAGCTGTCGGCATTGGCGGTGACGCTGTCGTCCACGTTGATCATGCCGTAAATCCGGCGGAAATCCGCGTCCACCGCCGCAGCGGCGCTCCGCAGGCGGTCGTAGTTCGGCCCGTAGAGCTCGGCCAGGACCTGCGCCTGTACGGGCGGCCCAGGGGGCGTCTCGTAGAGCTTGATCCGCGTTCCGGGATAGGCGGCCGCGACCTTCGCGAGCGCCTGGCTCAGCCGGGCCACGATCTCATGGGAGGTCGCGGCCCGGTCCTCTTTGGGCACCAGGTTCACGCGAATCTGGGCCAGATTCGATCCCCGCTTGAGTTCATCGCCGCGCACCACGGCCGCGAAGTCGACCGGCGCGGTCATGCCGAGGAAGGTCTGATAATTCGTCACAAAGGGCGTTTGCGACAGCACCTCGCCCACCCGGCGCGCCACCTCGTCGGTCTTGGCAAGCGCGGTGCCCGCCGGGGTGTCGACCTCCACCAGAAAGGTGGTCGTGTTGTCGTTGGGCAGCATCTTGAGCTCGACCCCCAGGGGACTCAAGGGGCCGTTCAGGCCCTGCGGCCGGATGAACTGCCAGGCCGGCTGCAGGCAGGCCAGCCCCAGCAGCACGACAACGGCCCCCAAGAACAGACGCCGGCGTCCGGGATTGTCGATGAGCGGCAGGAGGGCGGCGGTATAGGCGCGGTGCAGGGGATCGCGCGCATGCGCATCCTGCTCTTCGAGCGTCGGCGTCTTGGCCAGTTCGGCGAGCGCCTTGCCCTTCAGCCACCGGAAGCTCGCCCAGGGCACCACCATGTAGGCGATGAGCAGGGAGGCAATCATGGCCACCGGCACGTTGAACGGAATCGGCCGCATGAAAGGTCCCATCATCCCAGTCACGAAGGCCATCGGAATGAAGGCCAGGATCACGGCGACGGTGGCGACGTTGGTCGGGTTCCCGATCTCGTTGGTCGCCTCCACCAGGATCTCGCGGAAGGCGTGACCGCGCCGGTGGTGCAAGTGGCGATGGATGTTCTCGATCACCACGATGGCAGCATCCACCAGGAGTCCCAGCGAGAGGATGAGCGCAAACAGCGTGATGCGGTTGATCGTTTGGCCGGCGATGAGGCCCACGGTGAGGACGACGAAAAGGATGAGCGGCACGGTGAGCGTGACGATCGCCGCTTCGCGCCACCCCAGGAAGACGACGAGAATGAGGACGACCGAGCCGATGGCGACCCCCAAGTGCTCCACCAGCGTGTTGACCGCATCGTTGGCTTTTGCGCCATCGTCGCGGGTCACCGTGACATGGATCCCTTGCGGGATCGCGTCGCGCTCGAGCGCGGCCATCTGGGCGAGCACCGCGCGGGCGACCACCACGGCATTGGTGCCGGCCTTCTTGGCCACCGTGATGGTCACCGCCGGCGATTCGCCGCGGTATGGCGGATGGGCGTCCCCGGGCCCGAACCCGAGCCGGCTGGACGCCCCGACATCCTGCGGGCCGTCCACCACCCGCGCCACGTCCTTGAGGAATACCGGCTTGCCGTTCGGCGCCCCCACCAGGACGTTTCCGACCGCCTTGGCCGTTCCCAGCAGGCTGTCCAGGCGCAACGGGTAAGCCCGGTTGTCGTCGACCAGGTGCCCTTCCGGCAGCGCCACATTGGCGCTCTTCAGCATCGCGGCGACGCGGTCCAGGGACAGTCCGTAGGCGGCCACCTTCTGCGGGTCGATCCATACGTTCACCGCGCGGGGGCGCCCGCCCACCACGTCGGTGAAGGAGACCCCGGGGACGGCGCGCAGCTGCTCGATCACCCGGTCGGCCACGTAACGCAGCTGATAGTCGCTGAAACGCGCCGAGCTCAAGGTGAGCGTCATGATCGGCACGTCATCGACGTTGATCGGCTTGACCAGCGGCTGGCTCGCTCCCGGAGGAATGCGGTCCAGATTCTGCATCAGCTGGTTGTACAGTTTGACCAGACTTCGTTCCTGATCCTGGCCCACGTCGAACTGGACGGTCACCACGCCCATGTCGTTGGTGGCATAGCCATAGGTGTGCTTGACGCCCGAGAGCGCATGCATGATCGCCTCCAACGGCTTGACCACCATGTTCTCCACTTCTTCGGGCGAGGCGCCGGGCTTGGTCACGATGATGTTGGCGGCCGGCACGACGATTTCCGGGTTGTATTCGCGCGGCGTGATCGCCAGGGCCAGGAGCCCCGCCAGGAGCACGGCCAGCATGATCATGGCGGTGATCTTCGACTCGAGGAAGCCCGAGGCGAGTTTTCCGGCCAGGTTGAGCTTCGCCGGGCCGGGGACGTGCTCAGCCATGATGGCCTCCCTGCTCGATCCTGTCATCGTTGTCCAGCGCGTCGAGGTTGGACACCGCGATGCGCTCGCCCGGGCTCAAGCCCGCCGCGATCTCGATCCGGTTGTCCACGGCCTCGCCGGTGCGCACCATGCGATAATGCGCAACACCCGACCGGTCCACCACGAATACGCCGGTGATGCCCGCACGCTCAAGCACCGCGTCGGCCGGAATCGCGACGGCCTGGCGGCTGCCGATCGGAAAGGCCACCCGCGCGAAGGTTCCGGCGGCGGGCACCACCTGCGCCGGCAGGCGGATCTTGACGGTATAGGTGTGGGTGACCGGATCGGCCGCGGGCACCGTGCGCCAGACCGTTCCGGCGACCGGCCTCGGCCATCCGTCGAGGCCGACGCTCACCGTCTCGCCCAGACGAACGCGGGCGAACGTCGAGGCGGAGACCTGGGTGCGAATGTCGATGCGGCCCGGGTTTTCGACCACGACCACCGGACGCCCGGGCGAGGCCAGATCGCCCACCGAGGCGAGCTTCTGCACCACGACGCCGTCCATCGGCGCGCTCACCGCAGCATAGCGCAGGTTCGCGCGGGCGGTCGCGAGCCCGGCATGCGCTGCGCGCACCTGCGCCTGCGCCATTTCGTATTGCATGCGCACGCTCTCGAACTGCTGCCTGGGGATCGATTCGTCCTGGTAGAGATTGCGGAAGCGCACATAATTGGCCTTGGCATTGGCCATCGCCGCATCGGCCTGCGCAAGACCCGCCTGCGCCTGCCGCACGGCCCCTTCGATGTCGGTCGGGTCGATGCGGAAGAGCAGCTGCCCGACATGGACGCTCTCCCCTTCATGGACGTCCATGCTCTGGATATACCCCATGATCCGGGAGGCCACCTCGACCTGGTCCTCCGATTCGGCGGTCCCAGGTACCACATCGGCGACCGGCACGGCCTGCGCGCTCACGACCAGCGTGCGCGCAACCACCGTTTGGCCGCTGGGCACGCCGGTGGGCGCCGGGCGCGAGCAGGCGGTGAGAATGACGGCCGCAAGCGCGGTGGCCGAGGCTGCGATCCTAGGGCGATGGATGATCATGATTGAACCTGACTCTTGATTGGACTGTTTTCAGAAAGAAGCCGCACTCAGACGGCCTACCGCCAGATCGAGCGCCGCCTCCGACACAGCCTCCCGGTAGCGCGCGGCGACAAGCGCGGCGCGGGCCCCGTCGAGTTGCGCCTCGCCCGTCTCGACCTCCACCATGGTGGTCACCCCATTCGCATAGCGCCGGGCGATCAGACGCTGCGCCTCCTCGGCCTGCGCGACGGCCGTGGCCCGAGCCTCCACTTCAGTGCGGGCCTCGCGTGCCTTGCGCCATGCATCATCGACCTGAAAGCGTACGCCGGCCTGCGCCTTGGCGAGCTCGGTCTGCGCCACGATGCGAACCGCCTCGGCGCGATCCTCGGCGGCACGCGTCACCCCGCCGTCGAACAGCTGCATCGAGGCCACGGCCGCGACGGTGTAGGAAGGCGCAGCCAAGCCTGGCGTCTGATCGTTCCAATCCTGGCGTGCCATGAGGTTGAAATGCGGCTTGTTGGCGGCCGCCGCAATCGCCACGCCGGCACGGGCCGCCGCGATCTTCGCCTGCAACGCGTGAATGCCCGGGTTATGCGCCAGCGCCGCCTGTTCGAGCGTCTGGAGCGTACCCGACAACGGCCGGGGACTCACATCCGGACCCACGTCGAGCGGGCGACTCAGATCGAGTCCGATGGCCAGGTGCAACTGGTCGAGGGCGGCGGCGGCGCCATCCTGGGCCTGTTCGAGGGAGACCCTGGCGTTTTGCAGGTTGACTTCGGCGGAAAGCAGGTCGCTCTTCACCACGACGCCCTGGGCCAGCAGGTTGCGCGTGGTTTTGACGTAACCTTTCGCCGCGCGCTCGGCCTCGCGAGCCACCTTGACATAGCGGCGTGCCGCATGCACGCCCTCATAGGCCTCAAGCACCTGGAAGACCACGTTCTGGCGAGCCGCCTCGTCGCCGCGCCGCGCCGCGCGCACGTAAGCGCGCGCCTGATCGACGTAACCGCCGATGCTTCCGCCGTTGTAGACCGGGATCTGAAGCTCGAGGCGCGTGTTGAAATTGTTGACGGCCCCCGGATAATTGAGATTGGTGGGCGCGACACCGAGGGCCGAAGGCCCCGTGAACTGGCCGGCGCCGAAGTCGTTGAAGGTCGCGCGGCGCTGCGAGAGCTTCAGGCCGAAGGCGTTGAGCGCATCGTTCGTGCGCATGCCGGTCAGCGAAGCGGTCAGCTTGGGGAAGCGCTGCCTTTGGGCTTGCCGCAGGCCGGCCCGCGCCTCCTCGATCTGCGCACGGGCGATCCTCGCATCGGGATTCTGGCGCAAGGCCAGATCCACGCACTGCCGGAAATCGAGCGTAGCGGCGGACGCCACGCCGCCGACCCCAAGAATCAGCATGGGGATCCAGTGCACCGCCGTATGCGGCGAGAGGCGCTTGCGTGGTCCTCCGCGCAAGGTCATGGCCATCTCCAGAAGGTTTCGGGAAGCGCTCGTGCGTGTCGCCCGGGAACGCCCATCGCGTTCCGTGCGCAGGGCTATATTAGCATATCGTTATATAATTAACTACTACAGCACAGCACTGTGATTCACTGTACGTATTATACATCCAGTCTCCACGGAGCAGCTTAGGATCAATGGCTTGCCGATGCGGGGCCGGAGGCGCCGCCGAGGGGAAACCGCCGGCCGTGCGCCCCTGCGCACGGCGGGGATTGACACGACCGCCGCACAGCCGGATCATTAGAGGATTTTTTGATGGCCCCAATGGACCGAGGGGGCGATCGCGGGGAGGGATACCCCTACTTGGCGAACCCGCAGAAGACGTCGCGCATCATGCTGATGAGCTTCAGGGTGCGCGTGTCGCCGACCCGGTAATAGACGCGGTTGGCGTCCTTGCGGGTGCGCAGCACCCCCTTGTCGCGCAGGATGGCCAGATGCTGCGAGATGTTGCTTTGCGAAGTGCCGACGCTGTCGACGATATCCTGGACGCTTACCTCGCGGTCGCCCAGCACGCACAGGATCTTCAGGCGCAGAGGATGGGACATCGCCTTCATCGCGCGCGACGCCTGTTCGATATGTTCATCCTTGTCGATCAGCTCAACGTGGTCGAAATTCATGTTCAACACGGGTCCTCTTGAAGGGCTTAAACTCAGTACAACTTTTAGCCGCGGTAAATGCGTTTATTATTAACCTGTAATAAAATAAAGCAACCTCCGGCATATTGCAAAGTTTAGACTAAGAAATGAAAGTAACACCCGTCCTACTGCTCATTCTGGATGGCTTCGGCTGCCGCGACGAACGGGATGACAACGCCATATCCATCGCCCAAAAACCGAATTGGGACAAGCTTTGGCACGAGTTTCCCCACACCACTATTCGTGCTTCGGGAGCCTCGGTCGGGCTGCCTTCGGACCAGATGGGGAATTCCGAGGTCGGCCACCTCAACATCGGGGCGGGCAGGGTGGTCTACCAGGAATTTACCCGCATCGACCGCGCCATCCAGAGCGGGCACTTCTTCAGCAATCGGGTCCTCCAGGGCGCCGTCGATAGCGCCCGCGAGCACGGGAAGGCACTCCACATCCTGGGGCTCTTGTCGGACGGCGGCGTCCACAGCCACGAATCGCATATTCACGCCATGCTCGACATGGCGGCGCAAGGCGGCCAGGAAAAGATCTACCTGCACATGTTCCTCGACGGACGCGATACACCCCCGAAGAGCGCAGCCACCTTCCTCTCGCGCCTGGAAGAACGCTGCCAGCGCCTGGGCACCGGCCGCATCGCCTCCATCATCGGCCGCTACTACGCGATGGACCGCGACCGCCGCTGGGCGCGCGTCAAGGCCGCCTATGATTTGATTACGCAGGGCAAGTCCGACTTCCAGGCGGAAAGCGCCAGTGCCGGACTCGAAATGGCTTACGCCCGCGGCGAGACCGACGAGTTCGTCAAGGCGACTGCCATCGTGCCCGCCGGCGCCGCGCGCGTGCGCATGGAAGACGGCGACTCGGTGGTCTTCATGAACTTCCGTTCCGATCGCGCGCGGCAGATTTCGCGCCCCTTCATCGAAGGCGATTTCGATGGATTCGCGCGCGAGGCGCGGCCCGCGCTCGGCTGCTTCTGCACGCTGACCGGCTACAGCGACGAGTTCCTTGTGCCGGTCGCCTTTCCCCCGGAGCGCATCCGCAACAGTTTCGGCGAGTACCTCTCGAACCTGGGCTGCAAGCAGCTGCGCATCGCCGAGACCGAGAAGTACCCCCACGTCACCTTCTTCTTCAATGGCGGCGAAGAAACGCCTTTTCCGGGCGAGGACCGCATCCTGGTGCCCTCCCCGGATGTCGCCACCTACGACCTCAAGCCCGAAATGAGCGCTTTCGAGGTCACCGACCAGCTGGTGGCCGCCATCGCGGCTCGCAAATACGATGCCCTCATCTGCAATTACGCCAATGCCGACATGGTTGGCCACACCGGCAGCCTGCCGGCGGCCGTGCGCGCCATCGAAGCGCTCGACGCATGCATCGGGCGCGTGGTCGCGGCCATGCAGGCGGCCGGCGGCGAAATCCTCATCACCGCGGACCATGGCAACGCCGAGATGATGCGCGACCATGCGACCGCCCAGGCACACACCGCCCACACCCTCAATGTCGTGCCCTTTCTTTATATTGGCCGCAAGGCGCGCCTCGCACCGACCGGAGCGCTCGAGGACGTGGCCCCCACCTTGCTCAGGATCATGGGACTGAAGCAACCCGCCGAAATGACCGGCCGTCCCTTGATCGAGTTCGAGCCCTGAGGACATGAACGCCGCGCGGGCCCGCTCTCGCGCCGGACGCCTTCGCGTCCTCGCCGTTTTGCTGTGCCTTCTCGCGCCGGGGGCGCTCGCCGCCGACGCCCCCCAGCAGCTCCGCCAGTTGCGGCTGCACATCGAAGCCCTCCAGAAAACCTATCGCCAGACCCAAAGCCGGCACGCGCAGGCCGTGGACGCGCTGCATCGCTCCGAACAAGCGATTTCCCGCATCGATCAGCGCCTGAGGACACTCTCCCTGCGCGCCCAAGCCACGCAGGCCTCGCTCGTCGCGGCCGCCCAGGCCGAAGCGCGTCTGCACACGCGAATCGCACGCAGCCAGGCGCTGTTGAGCCGTTTGCTCTACTGGCAATATACCCGGGGACGGCCCGATCCCCTGCTCGACATCCTCAACCAGCGCAACCCCAATCAGCTGGAACGCGAAGCCGTCTACCAGCAGTATCTGGCCCGCGCCTGGGACTCGACGATCGGCGAGCTGTCGCACGATCTCGCACGCTCACAGGCCCTCGAGCGCGAGACGCAGGCGCAAAAACGGCAATTGACCCGTCTGGCCGCAAGCCAGGCCACCGCACGGGCGAGCCTTGCCCTCGAGGAGCGCACCCGCCGCCGGTCCGCTGCGGAACTGGGCCGAAAACTCGGTTCCGAGCATCAGGAAATCAGCCACCTCCAGGCCAACGAAAAGCGTCTGACGCAGCTCATCGAACGCCTGCGGGCTCTCCAGCGCGAGCGGCGTCTTGCCGCGCACCGACGCCACGCGGCCGGGATCGCCACCGGCCTGCCCAATCCCGCGCTGGCGGGCATTCGCTTCGCCCGTCTCAAGGGTCGATTGCATCTGCCGGTGGTCGGGGAACTAACCCACCGTTTCGGCAGTCCACGGGGGGATGGCGAAACGACCTGGCAGGGTTTGTTCATTTCGGCGCCCGCCGGCACCCCCGTGCATGCCATCGCCAGCGGCGAAGTGGTGTTCGCCAGCCGGCTGCGCGGCTTCGGCAACTTGATCATCATCGACCACGGGTCGGGCTATATGAGTCTTTACGCCGACAACGAATCCCTGTACAAGCGTGCCGGCGAGCGCGTGCGCCCCGGGGACACCATCGCCGCGGTGGGAAACAGCGGCGGCATTCCCGAAACCGGGTTATACTTCGAGCTGCGTTATGAGAGCAAACCCTTTGATCCCCTGCGTTGGATGGCCCACAAATGAGGCGTGAAATCCGCCCCCGCCAATCACAAACAGGCCTGCCCGGGCTCATCTGGCCCCTCTCGCGCGGTGCACATCCGCGCATCCGCTTCGACTTCAAGGAGACAGTACCAATGCGCGTCAAGTTTCAAGGATTGGGCCGGCTGGCAACGGTCGCGGCGCTCGGCGTCATGTTGAGCCTCAGCGGGGCCGCCGTGGCCGATCAGGCACCCACCGCCCCCTTGCCGATCGATGAACTGCGCACCTTCACCGAAGTCTTCGCCAGGATCAAAGCGGACTATGTCAAACCGGTCAGCGACCAGAAACTGCTCGACAATGCCATCAGGGGAGA
>JAKAFK010000080.1 GCA_021817985.1 Pseudomonadota bacterium
CCAAGCTCGGCGCGATCCTGGCGCGCGTCGGCTTCAGCCCGCGTTGAATGAAAGGAAACATCATGAGAAAGACCAAGAAGATCGGCGGTTTTCCCGTCGAAGCCATCCCCCATGTACGACAAGGCAGGGTCGAATGGTCCGCCTGGCTGATCGACCTCCCGTTTGTCCACGCCCGGCGGCCGACGCTCGACGAAGCGCGGCAGGCACTGGCCGTCGAGTGGGACAAGGTTGCGAACGCCTACCGTGAGGCAGGTGAGCAGGCGCCGACGCCCAGGAGCAGGGCGGGCACGGTTCCGCGCACGCGGGGCAACCAGCGGATTCTTGCGATGCTCCGGTGGCTCGCGGAGCGCAAGAGCGAGCCGATCTCTTGAATGAAGTGATCTTGCCGTGATTCCGCCGTCCCGATGCCATGTCTTCGCCGTGTCACGCCGTGTTTGTGCAGTGCAGGTGCAGTGCCGGCGCAGTGTCGATGCAGTGCCCCGGTGGACGGCGGCGGATCACCTTGGAGCAATTCAGTGGATGGCCCGGCAACGCAATACACAGACCACTCGAAATTCTCCGAGTGGAACATAAAGGGGGTATTGCGTGACAGTGGCTGTTTCTGGCGTAGATCGTTGCAGCGCGCGGGTTCCCGCGTCCTGCGGTTTTCAAATTCGCATGGCGTTCGCAATGCGCGAACGCAACACAGTTTCGGAGGTGGAAATGGCAGCAAAACGAACGTATTCGGTCCGGCTGGACGACGACCAGCTCCGAGAACTCGAAGCGCGGGCGGATCACATTGGCCTGTCCGTGGGCCACATGATCCGTGGCGCGATCACCGACTTCCTACGGCAGGAGCAGGAGAAGGACTACATGGATGAGGTCCGAGCGGACATCATCACCGCGATCAACCGCCTCGCGCGCCAGGTTGAGAAGGATCGGGCGGAGCAGCAGGCGGTCATGGGGGTGCTCGACTACATGCGGGGCTGGCTGGCTTTCACGCTGCCCGCGCCGGCGGACAAGGCCGTGGCCCGGGGCCTTCTCGCGAAGCGCACCCAGCACTTTTACGAACAGCTTCCAGCCATGTTTTCGAACAAGAGTCGGGCGAAGGTCACGGATCGCATGGAGCAGGCGACGGCGACCAGCCCGGCGGCGGAGACGTCTTCCGATGGACAGGTCTTTTCACACGACGAAGGAGAAGCATGATGCAAACCAACATCGACATGCCCACCGCCCTGCGGATGATGACCGAGGCGACCAGCATGCCACATGTCTTCGAGGACGTGGGCGAGTGCGTGGAGCTGGGCGGCGGCGACATTCTCTATGCCCTGCAGCTGCTGGGCCGGGTGTACCTGGCGTGCCTGAACTGGGACACGAAGCGGGTGTGCGTGTCTCCGGTTGAACGCTGGGAGGCTGACAACCTCCGCGACTGCCTGGACGGCACGCCACTGTTGTCGCTGGATCGGTGCGTCGGCGATGTGTTGGCGAGGGTGGCAGAACAGGCGATGGAAGCGCCTGCCCTGCCGGTCAAGACCACTCACTAAGCCGGCGAGCGTCAAGACCCGTTCACGATACCACGCGCCACCGGTGACGAGCAGTGGCACTGGCCTGGCCGGCTCCGTCCGGCTGGCCACCCCATGGCTGCATCGGCAGCGTGTACACGGGCCGGTTGACCGCGTGTAAACGCTCAAATTCATGTTCATCAAACGGTGGTTTGGTGAACACATGTCGTCGCATGCCGAGTGACTGTCGGAAATGCCTTCGATCTGTTAAAATTCCCATCAATTTTTCAACGTCCGGCAACTGTCAATGAATCAACGGATCGGCTATGCCCGCGTTTCGACAGATGACCAGAACCTGGACCTGCAGCGCGACGCGCTGCGCCTGGCTGGGGTTGGTTCCATCTACGAAGAGGCGGCGAGCGGCAAGACTGCTGCTCGACAGGAGCTTGACCATTGTCTGAAAGCGCTGCGAGTGGGGGACACCCTCGTGGTGTGGAGACTGGATAGGCTCGGGCGTAGCCTGCCGGACCTTGTGCAGATCGTCGCGGGCTTGGAGGAAAAGGGGATTGGCTTCGAGAGCATCACCGAGAAGATCGAGACCACTAGCGCGGCTGGGAAGCTGGTCTTCCATGTGTTTGCAGCGTTGGCAGAGTTCGAGCGCAACCTGATTCGGGAGCGAACACGGGCTGGCTTGGTCGCCGCACGGGCACGTGGCCGCTCTGGAGGACGCAAGCCGAAGCTGGATGCGCGACAAATTAGGGAGATCAAGCGCCTGATGTCTGACCCAACCATTCCGGTCGGCCAAATCGCGGAGCGCTACAAGGTCTCACGGACAACCATTTACAAGGTGGCCCCCCGCAGCGTTGCGCCGGCTAGTGAGCCTCGGTCGGACGCGAGCAGGAAAAAGTCACATAGGCAAGATGCCACATGAACGCAGTAGAAATCGAACAATCCATCACGGACCTCGCGGAGCAGACCTTCGCCCCCGCAGAATTCCCCTACGCGTTCCTTGAAGCCTTCGGCAACAAGGAGACGACCATTAAGCGGCTTCGCGCCGGGGCGTCGAACAAGTCTGATCTTGGCGGTGTTCTCCAGACCAGCAACATCCACATCTTGACATGCGACGTAGGCCGGGTGACGCAGACGCTGGCCGCGCTCAAGGCCAGCCCAGCGACGGCCAAGGCCAAGGCGAAGTTCATCCTCGCCACAGACGGCGCGGACTTCGAGGCCGAAGACCTGACTAGCGGCGAGACGGTTGCTTGCGCCTTTAAGGATTTCCCCGACCACTTCGGCTTCTTCCTGCCCCTGGCGGGCATCAGCACCGTCCGTCAGATCACCGAGAACGCATTTGACATCCGGGCAACCAGCCGACTTAACAGGCTATACGTCGAGCTGCTGAAGGACAATCCGGAGTGGGGCAAGGCCGAGCGCCGCCATGATATGAACCACTTCATGGCGCGGCTGATCTTCTGCTTCTTTGCCGAGGATACGGACATCTTCGGGGGCAAGGGCAAGTTCACCGAAACCGTCGCGCAGATGAGTGCGAGAGATTCATCCAACACGCACGAGGTGATCAGCACGTTGTTCCATGCCATGAACACCAGGCGAGAGGACCGGGCGGCGGCCAAGCTCCCCCGCTGGGCCGACAGCACCGACTTCCCCTACGTCAACGGTGGTCTTTTCTCCGGCAGCATGGACGTGCCGAAGTTCAGCAAGATCGCCCGGTCCTACCTGCTGCACGTCGGTGGCCTCGACTGGACCAAGATCAACCCAGACATTTTCGGCTCAATGATCCAGGCCGTCGCCGAGGACGAGGAACGTGGTGAGTTGGGGATGCACTACACGAGTGTCCCCAACATCCTAAAGGTGCTGAACCCGCTGTTCCTCGACGACCTGCGGGCGAAGCTGGAGGACGCGGGCGATAGCGCCCGCATGTTGCTCAACCTGCGCAAGCGCATTGCCAAGATCAGGGTCTTCGACCCTGCCTGCGGCTCGGGCAACTTCCTGGTCATCGCCTACAAGGAAATGCGCGCCATCGAGGCCGAGATCAACCGGCGGCGCGGTGAGCCGGATCGCGCATCAGAAATTCCGGTCACCAACTTTCGCGGCATCGAGCTGCGCGACTTCCCGGCGGAAATCGCCCGCCTTGCGCTGGTGATTGCCGAGTATCAGTGCGACGTGCTCTATCGCGGGCAGAAGCTGGCCTTGGCCGAGTTCCTGCCCCTGCGCAACGAGAACTGGATCACCTGCGGCAACGCGCTGCGGCTCGACTGGTTGAGCATTTGCCCGCCGACTGGAATCGGGGTGAAGGTGCAGGCCGATGACTTGTTTGGCACGCCGCTCGACCAGGCAGAGATCGACTTCGAGAACGAAGGCGGAGAGACCTACATCTGCGGCAATCCACCCTATCTCGGCAGTCGATGGAGAGACAAGGAACAGCAAGACGACTTGGCGGCTCTTTTCTCTGGTCGTTCACCTAGTTTCAAGGACTTAGACTATGTTGCCGCGTGGTATTTGAAGGCCGCTGATTACATTCACGCGGTGCCCGATTGCTCCTGTGCATTTGTCGCTACTAAGTCGATCTGTCAGGGCGAACAAGTCGCGATGCTGTGGCCTCTGGTATTCGATCAAGGTCTTGAAATATCTTTCGCTCACCGCCCATTTCACTGGAGCAATCTGGCGACCGCAAACGCGGGTGTAACTGTGGTCATTGTTGGCATCGCATCCGTGCAATCGAGCAAGAAGTTTCTCTTTGAGGGTGACGAAAAGCGCATTGTAGACAGCATCGGACCGTATCTGATTCCGGTCGGGAACGTCATCGTTCAGAAGGCTCCTAGACCGTTGAATGGTCTGCCCCGGATGGATTACGGAAACAAGCCTACAGATGGCGGCAACCTGATCTTGGATAGAGCGGCGAAGGATGCCCTTGTCGCGGCGCGTCCCGAAGCCGCCCGGTTCATCAGAGCTTATGTTGGCTCCACTGAATTCATCAATGGGGTGCCGCGTTTCTGCCTGTGGGTTAAAGACGAGGAAGTTGATGAGGCACGTTTGATATCCGACATTTGTGAGAGGTTTGAGAACGTCAGAAAGCTCAGAGCCGAAAGCAAGGGGCAACAAGCGAACGCAAACGCCGACACGCCCCATCGGTTTGTCTTCGCACCACATCGATCTGGCAGTGCGCTGATCGTTCCTCGCGTTTCCTCCGAGCGCCGCCCGTACCTGCCAGTAGGGCTTGTCGATGATGCGACAGTGATCTCTGATCGGGCTGCGGTGATCTACAGGCCTGATACTTGGTTGCTCTCTATCGTGGCGAGCAGGATGCATTTGGTTTGGATCGCTACTGTATGCGTCCGCATGAGAATGGACTTTTCTTATTCGAACACTCTCGGCTGGCATACGTTCCCCGTGCCGACGCTGACGGACAAGAACAAGGCGGATCTCACGCGTTGCGCGGAGGATATCCTGCTGGCGCGGGAGCATCACTTCCCCGCGACCATCGCGGACCTTTACGACCCCGAAAACATGCCAGCCGACCTGCGCGCCGCCCATGAGCGCAACGACGAAGTGCTGGAGCGCATCTACATCGGTCGCCGCTTCAAGAACGACACCGAGCGGCTGGAAAAGCTGTTCGACCTCTACACCAAGATGACTGCTTCGGCCACACCGGACAAGGGCAAGAAGCGCAAAGCGGGAGCCAGCGCATGAGCACCCTTACCGAAGTCGATAAACGCTATCTTGAGAAAATCCTTGGGATGGAAGGCGGCTACCTTCTCGATTACAACGATATGACTTTTGGCCAATTCTTCAATCGCCATAGGATCGATATTCACGGAACGAAGTACCAGACCTACGGAACCTCCAAGGCCAAGAAAATGCGCGCGTTCTGGGAGAACGAACCTGACGCCTTGGTTGGCAAGGTCTTGTCTGAAATGCTTGATGTGTACGAGGCCAACTGCAAGCTGAACAATAAGGAAGTTGATACAGCCGTTCTTCAAGAATCGCGGAAGAGCGTCGCCCGGCTTTTTGGAAAGCCGCAGCCCGCGCCGCCTTCAAAAACCGGCGATGATTTCTTGAGCCGTGAGTTCACGATACCCAACATTCAAAATCTTCCGATTGAAACCTCGGCTGTACAAATTATTGAAAGCCGCCTCGCCGAAGCGCGGAAAGCCCTAGGGGTAGGCGCACATCTTTCGGTGATCTTTCTTTGCGGAAGCGTGCTTGAGGCAGTTCTGCTTGGAGCTGCGCAGAAACAGCCGGCTCGCTTCAATCAGGCAGCCGCCAGCCCAAAGGCCAATGATGGCAAGGTAAAGCATTTTCCAGATTGGAGCCTTGCCCAATTTATTGATGTCGCCTGCGAGATTGACTTGCTCAAACCAGACGTGAAGAAATTCAGCCACGGCCTGCGGGATTTTCGCAACTATATTCACCCATATGAGCAGATGGTGTCGCGCTTCACGCCGGACGAACATACGGCGAAACTCTGCTTTCAGGTTCTAAAAGCAGCACTTGCGAGTGTTGCAGGGGAGAGAAAATAATGATCGAAACAAAATCCATCCCCTCCGTCTCTGTCACCTACGCCCGCAGCGGCGCATCGACCAAGGCCAATGCGCTTGGGATGCGGCCCATGCAGGAGCGGGCCTATGAGAAGCGAGGCGAGCAGTACCTGCTCATCAAGTCGCCGCCAGCGTCAGGCAAGAGCCGCGCCCTGATGTTCATTGCTCTGGACAAGTTGCACAACCAAGGCTTGAAGCAGGCCATCATCGTCGTGCCGGAGAAGTCCATCGGTGCCAGCTTTAGCGATGAGCCGCTATCCAAGTATGGCTTCTGGTCCGACTGGCATGTCGAACCCAAGTGGAACCTGTGCGACGCGCCGGGCAACGACAATGGCGGCAAGGTCAAATCCCTGGGCGCGTTCCTCGAAGGCGACGACAAGGTGCTGGTCTGCACCCACGCGACCTTCCGCTTCGCGGTCGATGCCTACGGCGTGGAGGCGTTCGACGACCGCCTGATCGCGGTCGATGAGTTCCACCATGTTTCGGCCAACCCGGACAACAAGCTCGGCCTGCACCTGGGGCAGTTCATCGCGCGGGACAAGACGCACATTGTGGCCATGACCGGCTCCTACTTCCGGGGCGACGCCGAAGCCGTGCTGGTCCCTCAGGATGAGTCGAAGTTCGATACCGTCACCTACACCTACTACGAACAGCTCAACGGCTACGAGTACCTCAAGCAGCTCGACATCGGCTACTTCTTCTACAGTGGCCCTTACGTCGATGACATCCTCAACGTCCTCGACCCGGCCGAGAAGACCATCATCCACATTCCCAACGTCAATTCGCGTGAGAGCACGAAGGACAAGATGCGCGAGGTGGAGCACATCATCGAGGCGCTGGGGGAATGGCAGGGCATCGACGCCGCTACCGGCTTCCAGCGTGTCAAGCTCCCCGATGGTCGCGTGCTGCAAATCGCTGATCTCGTCGATGACGATGCCGCCAAGCGTGATCGCGTGTCCGCTGCACTCAAAGACCCGGCGCAGAAGAACAACCGGGACCATGTGGACATCATCATCGCTCTGGGTATGGCGAAGGAAGGCTTTGACTGGATTTGGTGCGAACACGCGCTGACCGTGGGTTACCGCGCCAGTCTGACCGAGATCGTGCAAATCATCGGCCGTGCCACCCGTGACGCGCCGGGCAAGACCCGCGCAAGGTTCACCAACCTGATCGCCGAGCCAGATGCGACCGAAGCAGCTGTCACCGAGGCCGTCAACGACACGTTGAAGGCTATCGCGGCGAGCCTGTTGATGGAGCAGGTTCTTGCCCCGCGCTTCGAGTTCAAGCCCAAGAACCCCGACAGCGGCCCGACGCCGGGCTTTAACTACGGCGAGGGTGGCTATGACCCAGACCGCTGCAATATCGGTGTCAATGAGCAGACAGGTGCCTACCAAATCGAAATCAAGGGCCTTGCCGAGCCCAAGAGCAAGGAGGCGGCGCGAATCTGTCAGGAAGACCTGAACGAAGTCATCGCGGCCTTCGTGCAGGACAGGCCCACCATCGAGCGCGGCCTGTTCGATGAAGATCTGGTGCCCGAGGAGCTGACGCAAGTTCGCATGGGCAAGATCATCAAGGATAAGTATCCCGAGCTTGACGCTGAAGATCAGGAGGCCGTGCGCCAGCATGCCATCGCCGCCATCAACGTCACGCAACAGGCCAAGCGGCTTGTCACCGAAGGCGAGAACGAAGGGTCGCCCAACACTGGCCTGATCGACGGCGTGCGTCGCTTCGCGATGGACGTGCGCGAACTGGACATCGACCTGATCGACCGCATCAATCCCTTCGGCGAAGCATATGCGATCCTCGCCAAGACCATGAGCGAGGATAGCTTGAAGCAGGTCGCGGCGGCCATCTCGGCCAAGCGCACATCAATCACACCTGAAGATGCCAAAGTGATCGCCAAGCGCGCGGTTGAGTTCAAACGCGAGCGTGGGCGGGCTCCATCAATTACTTCGCAGGACGCCTGGGAAATGCATCTTGCCGAAGGCGCGGCCGCCTTCATGCGCTTCAGGGCGGAGGGGCGCTATGAGTAACTCCGATCTTGACGACCTGGCGGCAGATCTGGCCGAGTTCGCACCGCCTGAAAAGAAAAATGGACGCCCAGCCAGTGAGGAGCGTGTCATTGCTGGCTTCGAGGAAATACAACACTTCACCGAGCAGCACGGGCACGCGCCGCAACATGGCGAGGACCGTGACATCTTCGAGCGCCTATATGCTGTGCGGCTCGACCGTCTACGCGCGCTCCCGGATTGCCGCGCCTTGCTTGAGCCGCTAGACCATCAGGGCTTGCTCGCTGGGGCACCGACCGTTGCCGCTTCGGCAGACGAAACTATCGACATCGACGACCTGGCTGCTGAACTGGCGGATGTTGCCGGCGCGGACGGTATCACGGTCTTGCGCCATGTCCGTACCAGCGCCGAAAAGCGCGCGGCCGAGGAGATCGCGGATCGCAAGCTCTGCGAGGACTTCGAGACCTTCCGGCCCTTGTTCGAGCGAGTGCAAACGGAAGTCAAGACCGGCTTGCGCCAGTCCCAACCCATAGAGGCGGGCCGTCGCGCGATTGAGGCCGGGGACTTTTTCGTCCTCGATGGCCTTACTCTCTACGTTGCCGAGGTCGGCGAGCCGTTGAGAACCACCGCCGGGGAGGTGGACCGTCGCCTGCGCCTCATCTTCTCCAACGGCACCGAAAGCAATTTGCTGCTGCGCTCGCTTCAGCGTGCCTTCTACAACGACCCCGCCGCGCGGCGGTTAGCTTCGCCCGAGAGTGGGCAACTCTCCTTCGGCGGCGAGCTTGAGGCCGATGATGTCGAAAGCGGAACGATCTACGTCCTGCGATCCTTGTCCGATCATCCATATGTCGCGCAGAACCGCGACATCATCCACAAGGTGGGAGTGACCGGAGGCAGGGTTGAAACGCGCATCGCCAATGCCGAGAACGAAGCGACCTATCTGCTGGCAAAGGTCGAGGTCGTTGCGACCTACAAGCTCGCGGGGATCAATCGCACTCGGATGGAGAACTTGTTCCACAGGCTGTTCGCGCCAGCCCGGTTGAACATCACCATCCACGACCGCTTCGGTCATCCTGTGCAGCCTGAGGAATGGTTCCTAGTGCCGCTTCATGTGATCGACGAAGCGGTTCAGCGCATTCGAGATGGATCGATTACCGAGGTTATCTATGATCCGAAGACTGCTCGACTGGCGGGCTATGCGCGGACACACTATAAGGATGAACCATGATGGAAACTCTGCGACCAAAGCAGCCAGAGGCTCGATCCGTTGTCTTCGCAGAAGGGGCGCAGTGGGTCCGCGCAGACTTTCATCTGCACACCCGAGCAGACCGCGAATTCAAGTACACGGGCGATGACAACTTCTACAACAGCAACTATGTGGATGCGTTGGAGAAAGCGGGCATCCGACTTGGCGTCGTCACCAATCACAATAAGTTCGACTCCGATGAGTTCAAAGCACTGCGCAAGACGGCTCAGAAGAAGGGTGTCGCGCTGCTGCCAGGTGTCGAGTTGTCGGTCAACGACGGGGCCAATGGCATCCATACGCTTGTCGTGTTCTCGGACGAATGGATTGATGAACACGACTACATCAACCCCTTCCTGACCAGCGCATTCGAAGGCAAGACTCCTGCACAGTACGAGCAGGAGAATGGCCGCACGTCGTGGTCTCTTCTGGAGACGATCAAGAAGCTCGAAAGCTATCACCGGGATTTCTTCCTCGTCTTTGCCCATGTCGAGGCACCGAGTGGATTGTGGGCGGAGTTGGATGGGGGGCGACTGACCGAGTTGGGACAGAACGAGTTCTTCCGACGTAGAACCCTTGGCTTCCAGAAGGTCCGCACCCACGATGGCGCGGGCAAAGACAAACCCTGCCGCACCAAGATTCAAAGCTGGCTGCAGAGCTGGTATCCCGCCGAACTGGAAGGCAGCGACCCCAAGTGCGTCGATGAAATCGGCAAGGGCAAAACCAGTTACCTGAAGCTGGGCGAGCTGTCCTTCGAGGCGGTCAAGTTTGCCTTGAGCGATCCCGCTGCGCGGGTAGCCATGGAGCCGCCCAAGCATCAGGCGTCGCACATCCGCAATATCCACTTCGACGGTGGCATCCTCGACGGGCAGACGCTGCATTTCTCTTCAGAACTCAACACGCTGATCGGCATCCGGGGCAGCGGCAAGTCGTCCATCCTAGAGGCAGTGCGCTACGCCCTCGACATTCCAAGGGGCGAGAAGGCACAGGACACGAAATACAAGGATGAGTTGATTCGCCATACCCTCGGCAGCGGCGGCAAGGTGACGCTGACTGCCTGCGATGTGTACGGGCAGGAGTTCACCATTTCCCGCATCTTCCGTGAAGCGCCGAATATCTACTTGGGCGGCAAATTGCAGCCAGGCGTGTCGATCCGGGAGACCGTACTGCGTCGCCCGATCTACTTTGGACAGAAGGACCTCTCCAGCACCGGCGAAGGCTTCGAGACTGATCTGGTGGAAAAGCTGGTTGGCGAGAAACTGCGTGTGCAACGTGACGAAATCGAGGCCCAACGCCAGCGAGTGCGCGACGCTGCTCAGCGCTGGCTCAAGCTCAGCAACACGGCCGAACAGAAGCGCGACTTCGAGACTCAACTTAACGATGCCAACTTCCGTCTGACCAAGTTCGCGGAGCACGGCATCGCCGACAAGCTCCAAAAGCGCCTCGGCTTCCAGCAGGACGCTACTGCGCTGGCACGCATGAAGGAGCGGGCGGACGACTTCATCCGCACCCTGGGGCAACTGATCGCCGAACACGAAGACGAGTTGCGCAACGCCACGAGCTATGCGTCCAAGCAGAACCCGGACTTCTTCGCAGCCTACTACGCCGAGTTCGCCAACCTCGTTGCAAAGGTCGATCAGCTCAAGCAGATCGAGAAGGACGCGCGCGCCATTGCGGGTCGCCTCAAGACCAAGCAGGGCGAATTTGAAGGTGCAAGCAGGAGCCTTCAGGAAGAGTTTGCGCAGGTCGAGCGGCAATTGGCCCAGGAACTCAAGCAAACTGGCATGACGGCCATCCAACCGGACGACTTCCTGGCCCAGCAGCAGCGTAAGACCAAGGCGGAGCAAATGCTTCAGGCGCTGGCCAAGCAGGAATCACAGCAGACCAGCATCCGCGACGCGCTGTTTGCCGAGATCGACAAGCTCAACGAACTTTGGCTGCGCGAGTTCAACACCATCAAGGCCGAGCTGGACCGAGTGAACGCTGGCCACACCGCCCTGCAGATCGAAGCCGACTTCAAGGGCGACAAGGAAGCTGCCATCAGCTTCATGCAGCAGCTCTTCAAGGGCAGCAACATCCGGGAGACCACCCTGCGCGCGGTCATGGAGGAGTACGCTGACTTCGGCGGGCTGTTGCGCGCCTTGCCCGTGGCCCTGACCAAGGCCGGCAGCACTCCCGAAGTCTTCGAGAAGACCTTCATGCAAAACCTGGCCGAGTTCGTCACCTGGCAGGTGCCCAACCGCTTCGTCATACGCTATCGCGGCAAGGAATTGAAGCACCACTCACTAGGGCAGCGAGCTTCTGCGCTGCTGTTGTACGTGCTCAGCCAGCGGCAGAACGACGTAATCATCATCGACCAGCCAGAAGACGATCTGGACAACCAGACCATCTACGATGACGTGATCAAGTTGCTGCGCGAGATGAAGCCTCACGCCCAGTTTATTTTCGCTACCCACAACGCCAATTTCCCGGTGCTAGGTGACGCGGAGCAGGTGCACGCCTGCCAGTACCAGGACGAGAAGGTCGCCACGCGAAGCGGGAGCATCGACGCCCGCCCGGTGCAGGACGCCATTATCAACATCATGGAAGGGGGCCAGGAAGCCTTCAACCGTCGCAAAGAGGTGTACAACCTATGGAAACCACAGAGCTGATCGACCTGCTCAGCCGGGGCGAGGACAGCCGGCAGCAGTTCAAGGCGGACATGACCAATGCCGATGCCTTGGCGGCAGAGATTGTGGCCTTCTGCAACACCGCTGGCGGGCGCATCTTCATTGGTGTGAACGACGACAGTTCGGTACGGGGTCTGTCCGGAGCCGATGTTGCCCGTCTCAACCAGCTCATCGCCAACGCGGCCTCACAGGCTGTGCGTCCCGCCGTGAACCCGCTCACGGAAAACGTGCCACATCCAAATGGCACAGTATTGGTTGTCTCCATTCCAGAGGGTGTCAATAAGCCCTACATGGACAAGAACGGCACTATCTGGGTGAAGAATGGTTCAGACAAGCGCCGTGCAACGTCGCGCGAGGAACTGCAGCGGCTGTTCCAGCAGGCGGGTTTGGTGCACGCCGATGAAACGCCCGTGGCGGGCTTGAGTGCGGGCGATGTGGACATGCCCTATTTCGAAGGGTTCTTCGAGCAACAATTCGGCGAGCCGCTCGCTCAACATAACCAGCCGCTGCCGCAGTTGCTGAGCAACATGAACCTGATGAACCAGGGGCAGCTCAACGTGGCTGGCAGCCTGCTATTCGCCAGGGCACCGCAGTACGCGCTACCTGCGTTCATCGTCAAGGCTGTCGCCTTTGTCGGTACGCAGATCGAGGACGAACGCTACATCGACAGCCGCGACATTACCGGCAAGCTGGCCGATGTCTTCCAGCAGACGCTGGGCTTCATCATCGCCAACACCCGCGCCGCGCAGGGCGAGCAAGGATTCAACTCACCGGGCCTGCCTGAAATCCCCCGCATCGTCTGGGAAGAGCTGGTCGCCAACGCCCTCATTCACCGCGACTACTTCATCAGCGCTCCGGTACGCGTGCTGGTCTTTGCGGATCGCGTCGAGATCATCAGCCCCGGCCACTTGCCTAACAACCTGACCATCGAGAACATCAAGGCTGGCAACTCCAACATGCGCAATCCCATCCTTGCCTCTTTCGCGGCAAAGCTCCTTCCTTATCGCGGGCTAGGTAGTGGCCTTCTGCGCGTAATTCGGGCCTGGCCGCAGATCGAACTCATCGATGATCGGGCTGGCAATCTGTTCAAGGCCATCGTGGCGCGGCCCAGTTTGCAGCAGGCGGCGGGATAATTAGTGTCAATGCTGGGCACGTTAGGTAATTGCACTGAACATGGTATTTTTCATGGCATCAAAGCTCTGTGCATTCTCAAGCCTATGATTTTATTGAATAAAAGTGATCTATCAACAATCGAGTGGGAGTGATTCTGCGTCTTTTTCTGTCTATCGGCCACGATCTCAGCCAGCACCTGCATCAGGGTGCGATCGTCGAGGGCGCGCACGATGTTCAGCAGCCCATACAGC
>JAKAFK010000081.1 GCA_021817985.1 Pseudomonadota bacterium
GGCGGCTTCGTAGATGGAGTGGGTTACGAACACCACCGTTTTGCCTGTCTGCCGCCACAAGTCCAGCAGATCGTCCTGCAATTTGTGCCGAGTGAATTCATCCAAAGCCGCGAAGGGCTCATCCATCAGCAGCAGTGCAGGTTCCGAAACCAGTGCCCTCGCGATGGAAACCCGCATCCGCATGCCCCCCGACAGCGCTTTTGGCTTGGCGTGCGCAAACTCCTCGAGCCCCACCTGGGCCAGCGCCGCCATCACCCTGGGCATGGCAGCCGCTCGCTTCACTCCCCTTAACCGCAGCGGCAGATACGCGTTCTCCGCGGCCGTCGCCCAGGGCAGCAGTGTCGGGTCCTGGAACACGTAGCCAATTTCCCCTGGAGAGGGTTTGCCCGCATGGCCCCAGGAAATCTCCCCGCTGGTCGGCGCTTCCAGCCCCGCAAGCAACCGCAGTAGTGTGGATTTACCGCAACCCGAAGGCCCCAGCAGCGCCACGAAACTACCCGGCGCAATCTCGGCGTTGATCCCTTCCAGAGCTTTTGTGCCGTCGCCGAACTGTTTGGCAACCTGGCGCAGCTTGAACATCAGTTCGCCTTCGGGCGGCCGTGATCGACAAATTGCAAGGTATAGGCGGCTTTGTAGTCCATATCTTTGTTATACATCCCGGCCTGGACCATCTGCTTGAAAAAGCTCGCCCAGCGCGCATTGGTCATCGCGTAGATGCCCAGTGTTTTCGTATCGCCGGAATCAACAATGCCGCGCTGCTTGATTTGCTGATAGCCGAACTGCAGTAGCCCGTCCGTCATGTCCGGATTGGCGGCCTTGATGGCGGCAAATGCTGGCTGCGGGTTTTTGTATAAGAAATCGTACCACCCCTGGGCCGAGGCATCGATGAAGCGTTTCACCACGTCCGGGTGGTCCTTCACCATCTTATCCGAGGTTGCCACCAGGCTGGCATAGCCATCGAACCCGGCGTCGGGCAGCGCTAGCACGACGGGCCACTTTCCAGTGGCTTTATGCACGAGATAAGGCTCGGAGGTCACATAGGCTTCTTGAATGTCGGCCTTGTTGGTCAGAAACGGCGTCAGAGAAAATCCGTAAGGGCGCAGTTGCGAATCCGTGTAGCCGTATTTGGATTTTAGGTAGAGCCACCAGCTCGCCCGCGTTCCCGTCGAAACCGCGATCGGCTTGCCCTTTAAGTCCGCGAAACTGTCATTGCCCTGGCCATGATGCGCAATTAGGCAGTCCGGGTCCTTCTGGAAGCCTGCCGCCACCACCTCATAGGGAATATGCTCTTGCGCGAAATTGAGGGCCAAGAACGCGTTGGACGTGATGTCGAAATCAAGCTTGCCGGAGATGAGAAGCTGCGCGGTGTTCACTTCCGGGCCACCTTGGTAGATGGTCACATCAAGCCCGGCTTTTTTGTACAGTCCTTCGGCGATGGCCTCATAATATCCTCCGTATTCGGGTTCGGCCACCCAATCCAATCCGAAATTGATCTTGGTGGCGGCAAAGGCGGCGGGGCTAAAAGCGGTGATCGCGGCGGCGGCAGCGATGGCAACGCGGAGCAGGCGGAACATGCAAGCAACTCCAGACTCTTGAGATTATTATCAAGACCTGCGAACCCGGCGGAACAGGCCAGTGCAGGGTCACGAAAGGTGCATTACCATGGGCGAAGCCAGGATCAAGGCAGGAATTTGGGTCTCGGCTGCCCTGAGGCAGGGCATGTTAGAGAACAAGCCCGGCGTGGTGGTCCGCAAAGGCGACGCAGATGCCGGTGGCATATTAGTCAAACTCTACGGGCGTGCTGGCTGCGTTGTGCTGAGCCAATTTCGAGATATGGAGGGCACGCTCGCGTGGATGCGAGCAACCGGACCAGAACCTGTGCCCGAACAAGTGGCAGATGGTTACATCGACAAGCAGGTCCGTTTTGACCCTGATCTCTGGGTCCTGGAATTCGATGCAGCGGATTATGTGCCGCCGTTCGCGGGAAAGATCGCCTAGAGCCGTTAAGGACGACGGGCCTCCGGACTGCGGCTAAGGACGGCGCGACAAGCTGCGGTCGAGACGAAACAGATACTGGGGAACGAGATTTGACGGCTCAAACAAGTTGGCGAGAGCTTGTCCGTGGTTGCCGCTGAGCTGCGGGAGGTGGCGACCGAACGGCGTGCGCGCTGGCTTTGGTCATTGCTGCCCCTGCTGGCTGGGTTGACGATTTTGCCGGTCCTGGCTCGTTATCTGCCGTTTGGATGGAATCGGTCAGTCGCAATCTTGATCATGAGGCATGATCGCTGGGATTGCCTTGATGCAGACCGCCCTCCGCAAACCTGGCAAACCCTGGCCAGTGATTGGCAGTTACTCGCGGGCGATAAGGCCAACGCTAAGGTATCGGCGGGGCGCCGGAGCCTTGCGGGGGGTAACCCATAAGGCTGCTTCGTAACAGATTGCCGTGCCGGCGGGCAGATGAGCTTGGTGTTTAGGGTATTTTTGAAGGCTTCAATCATGGCTTGGCCGCCCCATACTCTCGGGGATCCCGTCAAGATTGAAAAAGAGGACACAAATCAGTCTTCTGTTTAGAGGTTCCCTACGCTCCCTGTACCTAGTATTGAACCTGCACGCTTTCACGTAACCGAGGTTTGATAAGCATGGCCAATTTGGCGCCACAAGGGACCAATCTAAAGGCTTTTCGAAAGCCAACTCACTTTGCGCTTGCGTCAGATCGCGGATGGGTACAGCGTTTCCAGTTGGCTGCCGTAGACCTGCGTGATGGACTCAAGCTATATCACCTTATTTGGGCGCTCTCATTTTCTGACATTAAGTTAAGATACCGCGGCTCGGCGATCGGACCATTTTGGCTGACTATTTCGACGGGCATCCAAATTGGTGCGATGGCGTTTCTGTACGCTGATCTGTTCCACGTCGATGTTCATACTTACTTGCCATTTCTTGCCGTTTCGATAATTCTTTGGAACTACCTTAGCTCTCTGATAATAGAGGGATGTAGTTGTTTTATCTCTTCGGACTCCCTCATTAAGGGTACGAGAATGCCATTGCTCGTGCATGCCGTTAGGGGCGTCTTGAGGAACACAATTGTTTTGGCACACAATGTTATTGTCATTGTGGTAGTCCTGGTAGTTTTCAATGTTAAGCAAAGCATGGCTTCCCTTGAAGCTATCCCCGGCTTTGCACTGTGGCTCCTGGACGGAGTTTTCATCTCACTTCTTTTGGGAGCGATCTGCGCGCGTTTTCGTGATATCCCACAAATTGTTGGAGCGTTCATGCAAGTCGCTTTTTTTGTGACGCCTATTATGTGGCAGGCCAGCGAGCTTAGTGGCCATCCTGCAGCACTTTATCTTATTCAACTGAATCCCTTCGACTATATTCTTAATGTTGTTCGCAATCCCTTGCTCGGTATTCCGTTGAGTTCCTCTGATATTTTGGGAGCAATTTCAATTTCAGTCGGCCTAATTGTTGTGTCCTTGGTTGGTTTCGCCCGCTTCAGGGGGCGGATTGCTTTTTGGGTTTAGTGTCATGGCGTATCTAACAGCATTTAATATTTCGATTGATTTTCCATTGTATCATTCGGAAAGTCGCTCGCTAAAAAAAGCCGTTTTAGGACAGATGTCATCTCGTTTCGGGTTCGATAAAAAAAGTCGTCCAACGGTACAAGCTTTGCGCGAAATATCATTTTCCTTGAAGGGCGGAGATAGGCTTGGATTAATCGGGTCAAATGGATCCGGGAAGACAACGCTTCTACGGACTTTGTCTGGAATCTATCAGCCAACCAAGGGATCGTTATCTATGGAAGGAAAGCTCATTTCTCTTCTAGATCCTGGGCAGGGTATGAATATGGAGCTAACGGGGCGAGAGAATATTTATTTGCGTGGATATTATCTTGGTCTCCCAAAACCTGAAATCCACCGCCTAGAAGCAGATGTCGAGGATTTTGCTGAACTTGGGCAGTTCCTGGACATTCCTGTTCGAAATTATTCCTCTGGCATGGTCGTGCGTCTAGCATTTGCCATGGCGACGGCATTTCCGCCAGAAATTCTATTGATGGATGAATGGATTCTTGCTGGTGATGCATCTTTTATGGCCAAAGCAAAAGCCCGTGTGGAAAGTATGGTTAAGAGTGCAGATATCCTCGTTCTTGCCAGTCATTCGGCTTCAATACTTGCGGAATGGACCAATCGGCTGATTTGGATTGACAACGGACAAATCAAAGCAGATGGCAGTCCCATGGACGTCTTTGAAGCCTATTTACCAAAGCACGATTATGACGAGCTTGTAAGGGGATTCTTGCCTAAGAAGTAAAGCATGCTCTCGGAGGCGCTGTAACATGGCGTTAAAATTCAAGATTGCCTTGGCTCGAACTCACTGGTTATGGGTGGAATACATTTGACAGTAGATAATGACGCAAAAAAAACTGAGTTGTTCGCGCCTGGACCTGAAAAGGCGCTTAACGCAGTGGGGGCTTCCTCAACGATATGGAATGACTATGCCGCCATCGTGAATATCCTTGATTTGGGGGCGGAGTATTTTTGGACCCCAAAGCGGCTTGTTCCTTACGAGCACTGGGTCGGTCATATTCCGTTTACTTTCTGGCTTATGAAGATTGCTAAGCCACGACGTTTTGTTGAGCTCGGGACGCATCGCGGCAACTCCTATTGCGCGATGTGCCAAGCGGTGGAGGCGCTCCGCCTCGACGCGGTCGGAACGGCGGTCGACACTTGGACTGGCGACGTTCACATGTGCCGCGAGGAGGGCATATTACAGGAGCTGAAAGACTATCACGATCCGCGCTACGGCGATTTTTCGACGCTGCTGCGAGCCACGTTCGACGAAGCCCGGCAATACTTCCCGGAAGGCAGCATCGACCTGCTGCATATCGACGGCACACACACCTACGACGCAGTCCGCCATGATTTCGAACTTTGGCGCCCCACCTTGTCAGAGCGCGGCGTCGTCCTATTCCATGACATAGAGGTGCGGCGCGACGGTTTCGGCGTGTGGCGCCTATGGGAAGAGCTGTGCCGGCAGTATCCCGCATTCTCGTTCGTGCACAGCAACGGGCTCGGAGTTCTTGTCGTGGGCGAGCAGCAACCGGCTTCGCTCCGCGCCTTGCTGGACATGTCGCAGTCTCAGAGCGGCCTGGCGCTGGCGCGAAGCTTGTTCGCCGTGCGCGGCCGCGCATTCGTGGATCGCTTGGCGAGGCACCAGTCTGAAGCGGCGCGCGCGGAAACCGTTGTTGAATGGGAGCGATCGCGCGAAGTGACGGCCCAAGACTTGGCGGCCGCGCAGGACCGGTTGTTAGCGGCCGAACAGGACAACGCCAAGCTACGCCGCCAAGTCGCCGAACTAGAGTCGGACGCCGCGGCGCAGCGCCAAGCTGCGGCTCGCGCGCGTGACAAACTGTTGCAGCAACTGTCTTCGGCTAACGAGGCCCATCGCAGGGCGTCGGCAGCCTTGGAAGCCGTTGCCGCAAGCACGTCGTGGCGCATGACCGGCCCCTTACGTCAGGTGCTTGCAGGCCATCCTGGCCTCGCCCGCTCGGGCCGCCGATCGCTCAAGGCAGTCTGGTGGACGCTGACCGGCCAACTACCCGCGCGGCTGAAAGCGCGTCGCGCAAGGCCGGAGCCGCCATCCGAGCGGGTTGACGCAATCCCCGAAGTGGCCAAGCTGACCCCTCGCGGCCCTATCCCGTTTTACATCGATCCGGCTGATACTTGGCGCGCCCCCCCTGCCACATGCCGTAGCCGAATCGCTGTGCATCTGCACATCTTTTATTTCGATCTCGTCGACGAATTCTTTCGCAGGCTTGGGAGCATCCCGTTCCAGTTCGATCTCTTCATATCGATTCCTGATTTCTCTAGCGCCGCGCAAGTCGCCCAAGTCGAGCGAGCCGCGCGCGAGGGCCTGCCGCGTGCCAGTAAAATCTTGGTCAAGCTCGCGCCCAATCGCGGCCGTGACATCGCCCCCTTCATTGCCGAATTCGGTAGCGAACTGCTCGGATATGACATCATCGGTCATTTCCACACTAAGAAGAGCCCGCACAACCCAAAGCTTGAAGGGTGGAGGGACGCGATTCTTGATCTTCTGTTGGGTCCGGTCGGTAATGCCGGGGGGCATGTTGCCTGGATCGTTGGCATGCTGGAAAATCATGCGAAGATCGTTTATCCCGAAGGTTCGATCTTCATTCATCGGGAAGCAACCGGCTGGGGGGGGAATCGCGCGGTCGCTGGCGAGATCCTTGCCAAGCACGTTGGTATTTCCATTGCCGATTTTCCGACGGTCGAATTCGCCGAAGGCGCCATGCTGTGGGCGCGTTCGGCAGCTCTGAAAAAATTCTTGAGCTTGCCGCTGAGTTACGACGATTTTCCCCCGGAGCCAGTTGAGGCAGATGGAACTATAGCGCACGCGCTCGAGCGTCTCGTGTTCGTCTTGGCGCACGATGCCGAAGGCGATCTGATCCGACTTCATAGGGGCGATTCGACCGCCGATTATCGTTTCTACGAGGAGGCGCAGGACTTTTCGGCGCGGCTGGCACACCCGGATATAAAACTGCTTGCTTACTATCTTCCGCAGTTCCATCCGATCCCGGAGAACGACGAGTGGCACGGCGCCGGCTTTACCGAATGGACGAAAGTTCGTGCCGCCAACCCGCTGTTCCGCGGCCATCACCAGCAGCACATCCCGCACCCTGATTTCGGCTATTATCTGATCGGCAGCGCCGATGTCCTCCGCCGGCAGGCTGCCGACATGAAAAGGGCGGGAGTTCACGGCCAGATTTTTTACCACTATTGGTTCAATGGCAAGCTGATCCTCGAGCGTCCAGCGCAGTTGCTGCTGGAGAATGCACACATTGAGATGCCGTTCTGCTTTTGCTGGGCGAACGAGAACTGGACGCGACGCTGGGATGGCAGCGAGCACGAGATCCTGCTGCGGCAAGACTACTCGGCGGAGGATGCGAGGGCCTTCATCCGCTACTTAATCCCGTTCTTCAGGGATGACCGGTATATCAAAATCGAAGACCGGCCGGTTTTGTTCGTCTATCGCCCGACCTCGATCCCGATCATGTCCGTGTACTTGACGATTTGGCGGGAGGAGTGCGAAGCGGCGGGCCTGGAACGACCCTACGCAGTGGCTACCCTGGCCGCCGGCGCGCGCGATCCGCGCGACCTGGACATGGATGCGGCGGTCGAACGGGTGCTGTACGACTGGACTGACGGCCAGGTTCCGGAAATCACCTCCGACCTGGACGCGTATATGCCGCTCAAAGGACGGGTGTTCTCTTACGAGAGCATGAAAGACCACTATGCCGCGCAGCCGATGGAGAAGGATTTCACCTGCTTCCGGTCGCTGGTCCCGAATTGGGACAATACCGCTCGATACGGTGCCAACGCGCATGTGCTCCATGGCAGCACGCCGCGCTTATTCCAGGAGTGGCTTGAGATCCTGATCGCCCAGGCGAAGCAGACCTTGCCCCCGGATCGGCGCTTCATTGTCGTGAATGCATGGAACGAATGGGCCGAAGGCGCGCACCTCGAAGCGGACACGCGATATGGTTACGCGTACCTCAATGCCATCGGCAGGGCGCTGGCGAACGAGCATTTCGGCACGCCAGCGTCTGACTCGTTTCAAGCACTTGCAGTTGCACAAGCGGCTGAGGACGCGCGGCGCGGGGGCGCGATGATGATGGTGACGCACCGCTGGGGCGGTGGCACCGAGCGCCATGTCAACGACATAGTGAAGGCCCTTGCGCGCGAGGGTGTCGTGGTTTTCCTGACCCGGATGGCCGAGGGCCTCCCGAACCGGGCGGTGGTCGAGCGCGCGGGCGCCGCTGATGGGCAGCAACTCGGTACCTTCGACCTTGGGGGCGACCCTGACGATTACGCTCGGCTGCTCCGGCGGCTTCATGTCCGTCATCTGCATGTGCAACACTTGGCCGGCTTCCCCGAGTCTGCGAGCGACTGGATTCAACTCGCCTGCACGGCGGCCGGCATCCGCTATGACGTGAGCCTGCATGACTACATGCTAGCCTGCCCGCGCATCGTGATGGTTACGGCGGCCCAGACGTATTGCGGCGAACCGCCGTTGAGCCAATGCGAGTCCTGCATAGCGACCGAGGGATCGCCCTTCGGGCAGCCGTCAGTCGCGGGCTGGCGCGCGCGACATGCCCGGCTCCTGAGCGGAGCTCGCCGTCGATTCGCTCCGAGTGACGACGTCGCGCAACGCATGTCCCGATATTTCCCGTGCATGGACTTCACCGTCCGGCCGCATCCTGAACCGCGCCGCAACAACACCAGGTTAGCAGCGCTACAATCGAAATGGCGGTCCGGCGATCGTTCCGAGGCGCCGTCTCGGGGACGGCCGCAGCACGTGGTCGTCATCGGCCACATGGCCGGACATAAAGGCTTTGATATCGTGTCGAAGATGGCGAGACTTGCCGACAAGACGCAGGCGCCGATCCGGTTCACGATCATCGGCGCGACCGATTGCGATTCTGACTTCGAAGGGCTCGAGAACGTTGCAATATTAGGGCGCTACAACCAGTCGGAGTTGTTGGAAATCATCGACCGCGAAACGCCGGACATCGCGTTCCTGCCATCGACCTGCCCGGAGTCGTATTCGTTCACGCTCAGCGAAGCGATCGTGGCGGGGCTTTATCCAGTGGCGTTCGATCTGGGGGCGTTGGCAGAACGCATCCGGTCCTTGGAATGGGGGCTCATTCTCCCTGCCGCGTGGCTTTCCGATCCGGAAACGGTGCTTCAAGCCCTAATCGACGTGGTTCCGACGCCGCCGACTGCTGCCATCTTCGAGTTGGCGCAAGGTGTCGAGTATCCGAATATGCTGCGCGATTATTACAGTCTGGAATGGCGGAGAATGGATTGGGAGCGCCCGGACCATGGCGGACGGCGCTTGGTCACTAAAGCGCGGCTGCGGAATACCCGCTTCGCTTCGCCTGGCCAAGAAGCCGCGCTGCTGGTTACGCACTCCGCAGACGGAAGTCTGAAGCCCCATGTTCGTCGCTACGTTTCAGCGATGCGGGACGCTGGCATAGGCGTGCATCTGGTGGTCGCGGCTGACCTGCCGGCGCAATTCCACAACGTTGATGCGTGCCCTGAAGCGGCCGAGATGTTCATCCGTGATAACGAAGGTTACGATTTTGCTGCTTGGGCGCACGTGCTCCACGAACGCCCCGAGTTCAAGGCCGTTGATATATTGTACCTAGTTAACGATAGCGTGGTCGGCCCGCTGGATTGGGAATGCTTCGCTTCCGCCATCGCCCGGGTGCGTGGCGGTGGTGCTCATATCTACGGGATGACGGAGAATTTTGAGCAGGGCTGGCACCTGCAAAGCTACTTCCTGGCGGTCAAGCAGCCTGCGTTGCGTTCAGCGGCGTTCGATGAGTTCTTCTCCTCGGTGGCGAGCCTTCCCGACAAGCAGGCCGTCATCGACGCCTACGAGCTCTCCTTCGCCTCGAAAATGGTGGAGGCAGGCTTCCAAGCCGACGCGCTGTTCACGCTGCCGTCGGAGCGCAACATGACAATCCATCATTGGGCAGAGCTGACCAGGCGAGGTTTCCCGTTCGTCAAGGTTCAGGTCGCGCGCGACGCGATCGTAGGCGTCGACGGGAATGCCGTGCGGACGTTCTTGGAAGACGCTGGCATTTCGGCGGAGGAGCTGAACGCAATATACGGCAGGGGGGGCAAGGGCAGAATTGACGCATGAAAGATGCTGATCGCAGCTTGAGTATGGAAAGCGGTAGTCGGTCGAATATTTCCAATTCTGTCCGGTTGCTTGAATGGCAGTGGCCTTGACCCGGGCCGCCGGCTCATTCACATCCTCAATCCGTTCTTCAAAAATGCCGCTATCTGGCATCTAATTGAAAATAGAGATAAAATTTCATGCTTAACCCCTGGGACATCCCCCATTAATGAAATGAGGCTGCCACGACCATGATTTATGGGCGCATTATACTTATGTGGCTCGCGGGTTTCAGTGCACTGGTCGCGGTCACCCTCCAGTTCCCCGGACAAATAAGTTACGACTCTAGTGCCCAGCTGTATGAAGCTTTCACGGGCGTTTCGATAAGCTGGAACCCGCCGTTCATGTCGGCTCTGCTGAAGTGGCTCGGCGGCGGCGAGATGGCGACGGCTATGTTTGTCGCGATCAACAGCGCCGCGACTTATGGAAGCTTGATGGCAATTATCGGATTGTCCTGGCGGCATCGTTTTAGCCTGGGGGCGACGTTGGCCGCGGCCGCCGTGATCCTCAATCCACTGCTCATGTGCTATGTTGGAATCGTGTGGAAGGATGTTCTGTTCGGCTCGTGGCTGGTTGTGGCATTCGTGCTAACGATCGCGGCGGACCAAGCACGGACCCGGCATAACCGGCTGGTGCTGGCCGCCGTGGCCGCCCTGTTCATCGCCGTGGGCTTTTTTATCAGACAACAAGGACACTTGATTGCGCCGCTCCTCCTTATCGGACCGCTGACCGTGGCGTGGCGTGCAACAGAGGAGCGTATGCGATGGATCGCCCTAGTGACAATAGTAGCGGTGTTTGGGCTAGCCGCATTTTCAGTGAATTCCGCCGTCACAAGATCGATTAAGGGCAACGACGGGCGAGCAATTTCAACTGGCCTGTACGCCATCGCCAAGTTCGACATTGCGGGCATCACGGTCCAAGAACCGTTGAAAACAGCGCTGGCTGATGAACCGGGGCTGACGGCGCAGGACTACGAACAGCTAAAGACGCACTATACCGCCATGCGCGTCGATTTTTTGGGCCAGCTGCCGTTTCTGCAGCACATCACGAGGGGGGGGGGGGAGCGAACCTTGGTTTCAGTTTGGTTGAACCTCATAATGGCTCATCCTCTTGCTTACCTAAAGCACCGGATGCGGGTGATGCAGGATCTTCTGAGCCTCCATGATTTTCAGGGCTGCTTACCGACTTGGGTAGGGATCGATGGCAACGCGGAGTACCTGTCCGCTGTTGGGATGCAAAACGGGGTCAACGCACGGGCCGCGGCACTAGGTCGGTACGCGAGACTCTTTTTTGGAACGCCGATCTGGCGGAACTGGTTCTACGTCCTGACTCTGACATGCGTGTTAATATACACCTTGCTCCGGAGATCCGTGCCTCACCGGTCGATCATCCTGATATTTGCAGCCGCCATGATGATCTTCGTGTTGTCATTTATACCAACCGCTATTGCGTGTGATTTTCGTTACCTTTACCCGATTATTCCTGCGGTAAGTGCCATCTTGCTTGTGCTACTGTCCGCACGAAGCGTGCCGCTTGATGGTACCGCACGAAGCGTGCCGCTTGATGGTAACGTCATGTGATGCGCTAGTGACATGACCGCAAGCTATGCCGCTTCTTGCCGGCACAAACATGAGGGTGAGCACCAGCATGCCCGGGATGAGCATCAGGGAGCAAAGCATATTCGAACCAGATTTGGGGGACGTCACGAAAGTGAATTTTTGTGCCGCGTACGAGAACAAATAACGAATTATACGGCGAGGATAGAGGTTTGCTGCCGGAAGGGCTTCGGGCCACTTTCGGGTGCGGGTAATCTCCCCTGTCGTTGGAACCATCGCCGTCGATCCTCCTCAGTCTTTTCAACCTGCGTTCAGAAGATCGCCCCCTGTGCAGCAAGGTGGCCTTTTAGTTTCGGCTGTTCGCCGCTATGGTTGAAACATGAATTTTGAAACTTCCCTGGCTCGGGAGTCGGCCGTGCGACAGGCAAGAGACGCAAGAATTGGCGTCGTCATTCCTTGTTACCGTGTCACAGAGCAGATCCTTTCCGTGCTCGCTGCGATCGGGCCGGAGGTTGGGTCGATCTATGTGGTCGACGACGCCTGCCCGGAATCCTCAGGCCGGTTCGTGCAAGAGCGCGTGCACGATTCCCGGGTGCGCGTGCTGTTCCGCCCGGAAAACGGCGGTGTCGGCGCCGCGGTTATGACAGGCTACCGAGCCGCGCTAGCCGAGGGCTGCGAGGTGGTGGTAAAGATCGATGGCGACGGGCAGATGCTCCCGAAACTTCTGCCCCGTTTCGTGCGGCCGATTCTGGAGGGACGGGCGGATTACACAAAGGGCAATCGCTTTTTCAATCCCGTCGATGTGCAGGGCATGCCGCCAGTACGGTTGTTCGGAAATACTATCCTCTCCTTCATGACTAAACTTTCCTCCGGCTATTGGACTCTGTTTGATCCAACCAATGGCTACACCGCCATTCATGCACGGCTGCTGGCGCATCTGCCTCTGGAGCGCATCGCTACACGTTATTTCTTCGAATCGGATATGCTGTTCCGTCTCGGCACGCTGCGCGCCGTGGTACTGGATATTCCCATGCCATCCCGCTATGCAGATGAGGTTAGTCAGTTGCGGATCCCCATCGTGCTGCCGGGCTTTCTTGCCGGCAATGCCCGCAATTTTTGCAAAAGGTTGGTCTATAATTATTTTCTACGCGATTTTTCGATCGCTTCCGTGAATTTCATCGCCGGTGTTCTGCTTTTCGCCTTCGGCGTGGTCTTCGGTGCCTGGCACTGGCTGGACAATGCTGCGCATGGCGTGGTCACTACCTCCGGCACAGTCATGCTCGCGGCGCTGCCTGTGATCCTAGGACTGCAATTGCTGCTATCGTTTCTAAGCTACGATATTGCAGCGGTGCCGGAGCAACCGGTGCATTCGCTGCTCCCTGAGCGTGATGGGAAAGAATGACGAACACTTTATCGCTTCTGGCTTTCACCTTTCTGCTCGCGGCCGGCCAATTATTGTTCAAGAAGGTAGGGCTGGAGTTGCGCGGGGAAACTGGCGGCGGCGTCTGGCGCCTGTTGTTGAGTCCAGCACTTTACGCCTCATTCGCGCTGTACGGCATCGCGACGCTGCTTTGGATCTGGATATTGTCGCGGGTGCCGCTGAGCCGCGCCTATCCTTATGTCGCACTCGGCGTGGTATTCGTACCACTGGCATCGATCTTGATTTTCGGCGAGCGGGTACGTCCGATATTCTGGCTCGGAGCCGGATTGATCATAGTGGGTATCATCGTCACGCAGATGGATTTGCCGAAGGGCTGATAGATCCTAACTCCTGCCCTTACCCGACGGGCCTGGAAAACGTGCTGTGGATGACGTTGCCGGCCACGGGCAGCTTTCTTCGGTTGTCGCACAACTTGTACAGACCGTGTGAAAACCCATCTTGGTTTGCAGCTTGGGTGGTTACGTGCGTCACTTCGGGCGAGTCAGCTTTCTCGTTCGTGCTGACGATGATCTCTGCAGTCGGCGGCGCAAAGCCCGCGC
>JAKAFK010000082.1 GCA_021817985.1 Pseudomonadota bacterium
GCTTCCACCGATCCGCGCCTGCTGGGGGAAATACGGCGGCCCGCGCCCGCGATGCCGGGTGCGCGCCAGGCGCCAAGCGCTCCGGTCGTCCTCGAGCAACGCCCGGGCGGCGCGTCCCCGCGCTATGTCTTGCGCACGCGGGTGCCCTCGTTGCTCGGCGGCGGAAGTCTGGGGTACCTTTACGCCGAACTCAACTGGAAAGCCGTGTCCGGGTTCCTCGCCGGTGATGTGGCGGGGAGCGGCCGCACCGCCTTGCTGCTTGATGCCCGCAACCGAGCCATTGCGGCGGCGGGGGACTTGGCGGCGCGGCTGGAAGGACAAGCGTTCCCGTTGCCGCCGCCTGGCCGTGGCGCGAACGCGCCCCGCAGCAACGAGCAGACCGACTTGTCGGGCGTCGGCGACTTGTTGGTGGGGGTGGCGGCCTCTTCCGGGTACGAGCACTTTTCGGGGTTCGGCTGGCACATCGTGGTCGTGGAGCCGACCCGGGTCGCCTTCGCGCCGGTCTGGCGCCTGGCCTGGGCCATGCTGGGCGGGCTCCTCTTCAGCCTCGCGGTGGCGGCATGGCTTTCCATGCGGCTGTCGAGCCGGCTCGCTTCGCCCATCGGGCACCTGACGGCGTTCGCCCGGAGTTTTCGTCGTGGCCGCAAGGCGTCTGCGCCGGAGGTGCACACCCGCATCAGCGAGGTGAGCGAGCTCAACCAGGCCTTCGGCGACATGATCGAGGCGCTCGAGCGCTCGCGCGAGCACGTGGTGCGTGCGGGCAAGCTCGCCGTGGTCGGCGAGATGGCCGCCATCATGACGCACGAGGTGCGCACACCGCTCGGGATCCTCAAGTCCTCCGGGCAGATGTTGGAGCGGTGCGCCGGCCTGACGGCGCCGGACCGTGAGCTGGCCGGTTTCATCGTGAGCGAAACGGATCGGCTGAACGGCCTCGTGACCACGCTGCTCGAATGCGCGAGCCCACGCGCGCCCGACTTCCAGCCTCGGGACGTGCACGACATCATCCGGCACGTGCTTTCGTTGATGGCGAGCAAGGCGCAAAAGAACGGCATCAGGCTCGACGCCCGGCTGGCGGCGCCGCAGTCCGTGCTGGCCTGCGATCGGGAACAGATGGTGCAGGTTGTTCTGAACCTGGTGATCAACGCCCTTCAGCATGTGCCGGAAGGCGGGCGGATTCGCTTGAGCACCTCAAACGGGGCGCAGACCCTGGTCGTGCGCGTCGACGATGATGGCCCGGGCATTGCGCCCGACGAGCGGGATCGGGTCTTCGATCCTTTCTTTACCCGGCGGCAAGGCGGCATCGGCCTCGGGCTGACGATCGTGCAGCAGATTGTCCATGCGCACCACGGCGAGATCACGGCGGGCGCGTCCCCATTGGGGGGCGCGGGATTTGCCGTCGTGTTCGCGCCTGAACACCAAGGAGAACTCACGTGACGAACCGCATCCTTGTGGTCGACGACGAAGACAAGATGCGCAGGGTGTTGGAGATCGCGCTCCTCGCCATGGGGCATGAGGTGGTGCACGCGGCCGACGGCCTGGAAGCGCTCGACCGATTTGCCGAAGCGCCGTGCGACCTCGTGCTGACGGATCTGCGCATGCCGAAGCTCGATGGCCTCGGCTTGCTGCGCGCCCTGCGCGAGCGCGGCGAAGGCGTGCCGGTCGTCGTCCTGACCGCTCACGGCAGCGTGTCGAGCGCAGTCGAGGCCATGAAGCTCGGTGCAATCGACTACATCATCCGGCCGTTCGAAATGTCTGCGGTCGAGCTCGCCGTCTCCCGCGCGCTCGCCGTGGCGCACATGCACCGCGAAAACCGTTTCCTGCGCGAGGAAGTGGGGCGCGGCTTCGGGGAGTTCGTCGGCCAAAGCCCCGCGATGCTCGCCTTGTATGAGCTGATCCGGCAGGTGGCGCCCACCCGCAGCGGCGTTTTCGTCATCGGCGAGACGGGCACCGGCAAGGAACTCGTCGCCCGGGCGATTCACCAGGAATCGGGGCGCAGCGGGCTGTTCGTTCCGATCAACTGCGCCGCGATTCCCGCCGACCTGTTGGAAAGCGAGCTGTTCGGCCATCGCAAGGGCGCATTCACCGGGGCGGACAAGGATCGGATGGGCCGGTTCGAGGCCTCGAGCGGGGGCACGCTGTTCCTCGACGAGGTCACCGAAATGCCGATGGCGCTGCAGGCCAAGCTCTTGCGTGTCCTGCAGGAAAACAGCGTGGAGCGACTGGGCAGTCACAGGCCGGTCACCATCGATTTGCGCGTGGTGGCGGCCACCAACCGAGACCCCCAGGAAGCCGTCGCGGGAGGCGCCTTGCGGCAGGATCTCTATTTTCGCCTCAACGTGGTCCGCCTGGATGTGCCGGCATTGCGCGAGCGCCGGGACGACATCCCGCTCCTCGCCCGGCATTTTCTGGCCAAACACTGCCGTGAGCTGGGCCGCCGCGTGCCCGAGCTCGATGCGAGCGCCCTGCGGCGTCTGGACGACTACCGCTGGCCGGGCAACATCCGGGAACTGGAGAACATGATGGAGCGGGCTGCGGTGCTCAGTCGCGGGGAGACCATCAGCTCGACCCTGTTGCCCGAGGACCTGTTCAGGCCTTTCCTGGGGGCGGCGTCGGGCGAACCGCGCGCGAAGCGGCCGGAGGCGCTGGCCCTGGAGCCCCAAGTGGCCGAGCTCGAGAGGTTTCTCATCGAGGAGGCGCTCAGCCGAGCCGGCGACAACAAGTCCGCCGCCGCGCGCCTGCTGGAGATCAGCGAACGCTCGCTCTGGTACAAGATCAAGAAATACGGAATTTGACCGGGCAATCGCACCTCTTGCGGCGAGGCCGTGCGCTTCTGGTAAACTGGCCGTTCATCGTCGAAACGTCGGTCTGTGCCGTGAAACCCCTCACCTTTGCCCTCCTGCGTCGCTTGTCCGACGGCACCTTCCATTCCGGGGAGGAGATGGCGCGCGAACTCGGCATTTCGCGTGCGACGGTTTCCAATGCGCTCGCCGAGATCAAGGACTGGGATGTGGATCTCGCCCGGATTTCCGGGCGCGGCTATCGGCTGGAGCGCCCGATCGAGTGGATCGATGCTGCGCGCCTGGCGGAGGCTTTTCCCGAACTCAATCCCGAGGTGTTCGATGTGGTCGATTCCACCAACACCGTTTGCTTTCGGGGGGCCGACGAGGGGAGGGCGCACCGGCGGCTGGTGGTGGCGGAACTGCAGACGGGAGGGCGTGGGCGGCGTGGCCGCGTCTGGCGTGCGACGCTCGGGGGCTCGCTGCTGTTCTCCGTGCTCTGGCGCTTCGACCAGCCCGCCGTCGCCTTGTCCGGACTGAGCCTCGCGGTGGGCGTCGCGCTCTCCCGGGCGCTCAAGGCCGCCGGGATCGCGGGTGCGGCCTTGAAATGGCCCAACGACGTGCTATATCAGTACCGTAAGCTTGCGGGGATTCTGATCGAGCTGCAAGGTGATGCGCTGGGGCCCACGACTGCGGTGATCGGCATCGGCCTCAATGTGCGGCTGAGTGCGCGCACGCGCGATGCGATCGACCAGGCGGTGATCGATCTTGCCACCATCGTCGGGCACGTGCCGAGCCGGAACGCCTTGTTGCATCAGGTGCTCCGGCACCTGGGCGCGGTGCTGCGCGAGTTCGAGGCGAACGGGTTCGGCGGGCTGCGTGAGGAGTGGCTTGCGGAGCACGCCTACCAAGGCAAGCCGGTGCGTCTGGTGTTGCCGGGGGGCGATGTCCTGCCGGGGCGCGTGGAGGGCATCACCGAAGATGGCGCCTTGTTGCTCCTGCGGGGGCGCGAGCTGTTGCGCGTCAATGCAGGCGAGATGACCTTGCGTGCCGCCACGGACGCGTCGAGGTAAACGGGCTGGATCGTGCTGGGCCGGCAATTCGGGGCGGTTGCGATGTCCCGTGCGGCACAGCCGCAGGCTGAGGCAAGAATCTTCTGATGATACTCGCCATCGATGCAGGGAATACTCGGGTCAAGTGGGGCTTGTACCAGCGCGGGGCGTGGCTGGCGCAAGGTGCCGTGGCCAATGTCGACATGGTTCGGCTGGCCGAGGCGTGGCGGCCTTTCCCCGTCCCCAACCAGGTGATCATCTCCAACGTGGCGGGGCAGAAAGCGCGGTCGGCGTTGACCGTGCTCATTTCGCACTGGCACAAGGATGCGACCTGGGTGACCCCGACGGCCGCCGAGGGCGGCGTGATCAACCGCTATGCGAAGCCCGCCCAGCTGGGCCCGGACCGGTGGGCCGCGCTGGTGGCGGCACGCCATTTGCACGGCGGCAGTTGTCTGGTCGTGGGGGTCGGCACGGCTGTGACCTGCGACGTCCTGACCAAGGAAGGCGAATTTCTGGGCGGCATCATTCTCCCGAGTCCGGAGCTGATGTTCGATGTCCTGGCCCGGCGGACCGCGTCCGTCACCCCGGCCAAGGGCACGCTGCAGCGTTTTCCCACCAGCACCGCCGATGGCGTGTTCACCGGGGCATGGCTCGCGGTCGCCGGTGCCATCGACCGCATGTTCCGCGCCACCGTGGAGACGGAAGGCGGCAACGTGCTGTGCATCCTGCATGGGGGCGATGCGGAAGTGCTTCGCCCGCTCTTGAATATCCCGCTGCGCGTGGAAGATAATCTCGTCCTGGGGGGCCTCATCCAGCTCGCGCAGGCTTGAGGCCTGCACAGGGGCGAGAGCTCGGCGTGTCGGGCGGGTTTGATGAGATGGACAGCACACAACGTGGGAAGCGCGGCGCCTGGATCTGGGTCTTCGGGTGCCTGATTCTGGCCAACGGGGCGTTTTTTGGGTTTTCCCGGCTCTCGGGCGAGGATCATGCAAGACCCGCGCGACGTTCCCTGAACGCGAACCGGATCGTTCTGCTGCCCGCCCCGCCCGCGCTCCCCGCCCCCACGTCCACACCCACCCCCCCGCCGCCGAAGGCCTCGACCGCCAGCGCCTGTCTGCAGTGGGGCCCCTTCTCGGGACCGGACGTGGCCAAGGCGCAAACGGTGCTGGCCACCCTGCGCTTGGCGGCCCATGCGACGCCCCTGCAGACCCCGCATCCGATCGGCTACTGGGTGTATCTGCCGCCGGCCGCGAGCCTCGCGGCGGCGCAAGGCGAAGTGGCGACCCTCCAGGCCAAGGGCATTACCCAGTACGAGGTCCTGCGGCCGGCCGGGCCTTGGCAGTACGCCGTTTCCTTGGGGGTGCTGTCCACTCAGGACCGTGCCCGCCAGCTATTGCGCCAGGTGCGCGCGCAAGGCGTCGCGAATGCGAAGATGGGGCAGCGCATGGTGGAGTCCGGGCCGACGCGCTTTCTCATCGCGGGGGCAAGCGCGGTTCAGGCGGCCGCGCTCAAGCGGGCCAGCCAGCCGTTCTCCGGCGCAGTGGCGCTGCCCGCGCCGTGCACCACGCCTTCGTCAGTCGGGGAATAGCTTTCCGGGATTGAGCAGCCCCTTGGGATCGAATGCCGCTTTGATGGTGCGCATGAGCGCGAGCGTGGGGGCGTCGATTTCGCGTGCCACGAAGGCGCGTTTCTCGCTGCCGATGCCGTGTTCGCCCGACAAGGTGCCCTTGAGGGCGAGCACGAGGCTGAAAATCTCGTCGAGGCAGGCATAGGCGCGCGTGACCTGGGCGCTGTCGTCGGGGTTCACCAGCAGGTTGACGTGGATGTTCCCGTTGCCCGCATGCCCGAAGTTGGCGTTGGCGATGGCGTGCCGGCGGCAGAGCGCTTCCACGCCCACGAGCAGCCTCGGCAGTTCCGAGACGGGGACGACCACGTCTTCGTTGATCTTTTTGGGGGCGATGTCGCGCAGCAGCGGCGAGAGCGCCTTTCGGGCCGCCCACAGCGCCTGCGGGTCGGAGACCGGGCGCGCCTCGATGAGTCCGGCATTATCCGCTGCCCGAAGAATCGCCTCGAGGGTCTGCTCCCGTTCCGCCGTGCCTCCATCCACTTCGATCATCAGCATCGCCGCCGTGCCCTCGGGGATGAGTCCAGGCCGATGGGCGCGAATGAGGTCCAGCGAGGCCCGGTCGAGGAACTCGAGGGCGGCCGGGGTGCGCGGCTGGGCCATGATCGCGGAGATGGCCAGCGCGCAAGTTTCGATATCGCGGTAATGCGCGGTCAGCCCGCTCGAGCCCTGCGGCAGGGGCGTGAGACTGAGCGTGGCTTCCGTGATGACCGCCAGCGTCCCCTCCGAGCCGATCAGCAGCCGGGTGAGGTCATAGCCCACCACGCCCTTGGTGGTGTAGCAGCCGGTCCGGATCGGGCGGCCGTCGCCGGTGAAGGCCCTGAGGCCGAGCACATGGTTGCGCGTGGTGCCGTACTTCACGGCGTGCGGCCCGCCGGCTCCGGTCGCGAGGTTGCCGCCGACGGTGCAAAAAGGCGCGCTCGACGGATCGGGGGGCCAGAAGAAGCCGTGCGCCTTGGCCGCATCCTGGACTTCCTGGTTGAGGCATCCGGGCTCGACGACGATGACCCGATTGGCGGGGTCGATCGCCTGGATGCGGCGCAGCCGTTCGAGGGAGAGCACGAGCCCCCGCGCCAAGGGGAGGCTGCCGCCTGCGGTGCCGGTGCCGCGTCCGCGGGGCGTGACCGCAACATCCTGCTCATTGCAAAGGCGCAGGATGGCGCCGACCTGTTCCGCCTGTGTCGGGAGCGCGACCGCCTCGGGGGGCGCGAGTTTCCGGCTGTTGTCGTAACCGTAGGCGAAGCAGTCCACCGGGTCGGTGAGGAGATTGGCCTCGCCCACGATGGCGGCCAGGCGGGACAGGAAATCACGGGGCAGCATGGCGTGCATCTCCGAGGTCGATAGGGGGAGGCCGCATCCGCCGGCCGTTTTGAACGCCATTGTACCGCGCGCGCGGACCGTTGTTGCCGCGTGCTTGCATAACGGTCTCTTTTTTGGAAAGATACCCTGCAGTCAGCAGTATGGGCGCGTGATCCGCACGGGCCTTCAGCCATCAGGACACGAACAACGAAATGAAAGTGAACCTTCCTGTCAGCGGCCGTGAATTTCCCGTTCCAGCCGGCAAGATCCTGGTCTCCCAGACCGACCTCAAAGGCCTCATCACCTCGGCCAACGAGGATTTCATCGCGGTCAGCGGATTTAGCCGCGCCGAACTTCTGGGCAAGAACCACAACATGGTGAGGCATCCGGACATGCCGCCGGAGGCGTTTGAGGATCTCTGGGAAACGGTGAAGCGGGGCAAGCCGTGGCACGGGGTCGTCAAGAACCGGCGGAAGGACGGGGACCATTACTGGGTCGATGCCACGGTCGTGCCGGTCAAGAAAAACGACCGGTTGACCGGGTACGTGTCGGTGCGCAAGGCCGCGACCCGGATGCAGGTCGAAGCAGCGGAAGCGCTCTACCGCAAGGTGGCGGCGAAAAAGGGGTCGGTGCGCTCGGTCAGGCCCTGGGACTTCGTATTCCGCTTTTCCTTCGCGGCCCGATATGCGGCTTTCTCCGGCTTTGCCGTGGTCTTGATGGCGGTGGCCGGCCTGCTCGGGCTTCATGGCTCGATGCCGGGGGTGGTGACGGTCGTCGCCCTGGGCCTTGCGCTCACCGTGCTGTCGAATCTGTTCATGCTGATGACGCTTTGCCGGCCGTTGCGGACGGCAATCGGGATTTTCGGGCGCCTGGCGCAGGGTGACCTGAACAATGACATCGACGTGAACCAGCTGGACATCGCGGGCACCGTGCTCTCGTCGCTCGCCGCGACCCAGGCCAACCTGCGCGTCATCGTGAACGAGATCGCCGCGTCGGCGAACCACTTGAAGGACCGCTGCGTCGTTCTGGAATCGGAGGTCACCTCGCTTACCTCGCACTCCCAGGAACAGCAGGACCGCTCCGTTCAGGTCAATGCCTCGATGGACACCTTGGTCGCCTCGATCACGGCCGTGGCGCAGAGTGCCAACGGCGCGGCCGAGTCCGCCAAGTCGACCATGGACATCGTGCAGACCGGCAATACGCGCATGACGCAGAGCATGGATTCCACCTCGCGGGTGGTGCAGGCCGTCGAGGCCTCGACCCGGACCATCAACAATCTGGACCAGGCCATCGAAAAAATTGGCGGCGTGACGCGCGTGATCAAGGAGATCGCCGACCAGACCAATCTGCTTGCGCTCAATGCCGCGATTGAAGCCGCACGCGCAGGGGAGCAGGGACGGGGGTTCGCAGTGGTCGCGGACGAGGTGCGCAAGCTCGCGGAGCGCACGACGGCGAGCACCGGCGACATCGCGCGCATGATCGAAGTCGTTCAGCAGTCGGCGGCCTCCAGCGTGCATTCCATGGAAAAGGCCGGGCAGGAGGTGAAGGAGGGGTTGGCGCTGCTCGGGGAAACGCAGACGAGCCTGCGCGACATCACCGAGTCCAGCCGCGAGGTGACGCATGCGGCGAGCCAGATTGCCGAGGCCGCGGGCGAACAGTCTGCGTCCAGCGAAGAGGTGGCCCAGAACATGGAGCAGATTGCCACGCTCATCCAGGAAAACAACGGCAGCGTGCTGCAGGTCAAACAGACCGTCGACGAGTTCGCACAGCTGGCCGCGGAGCTGGACAAGCTCATTTCCCACTTCGAGGCGGCCTGAACGATGCCGGTGGGTCGGGCGAACCGCCGGCCAGCACCGCATTCGGTCTGCGCGCCTTACGCGAAACTTACGCTATCGCATTGAATTATTGAACGTTTTCTCATTTCCTGTGTCTTTGGGTGTGGTTTGGCGCGACGGGAGCTTGAGCGCCAGACGTGAGTCGCTTCCGAGGGAGGCGATGTCCAACGATGCACGAAAGGGAAAGAAATTGAAGCTGCATAAACGTGTTACCGCAGTTGTTGTGTTGGCCTGCGTCTCAGGCTATGCCATGCATTCCTATGCCGGGACGGCCCCCAGCGCCTATCTGGTGGACGGCAACGGGCGCATCGTCACCGATGGGTATGGGCAGTGCTGGCGCACCGGCTATTGGACCGAGGCGCTGGGATCTGGCGCCTGCGAGCCCACGCCCGTCGCGGCCAAGGCGCCGGCCCCCGTCGCCGTCAAGGCGGCAAAAACAATGTCTCCCGCGCCCGCAACGGCGCCATCGGCAGCGGTCGGCGCGCCGCTGGCCAAACCTTTGTTCAAGAAGCTTACGCTGCAGGCGAGCGCGCTCTTCGGGTTCAATCGGTCGGCCATTCGTCCTGCGGCGCGCGCAAGCCTGAATAGGGTTGTCGCCGCCATGCGCAAGTATCCCCAGATTGAGCGAATCCGCATCAGCGGCTACACCGACCGCATCGGAAGCGGAGCCTACAATGCCCGCTTGTCCCGAGAACGGGCGGATGCGGTCGAGCGCTATCTCGTGCGGCATGGCGTTGCGGCCAACCGGATCGAGACGCGGGCGATGGGCGCGGCATCTCCCGTGGTGTCCTGTCGCAGCATCAAGGGTCCCGTCAATCATCGCAACAAGGCGCTGGTCGCCTGCCTGCGGCCCAACCGGCGCGTCGTGATCGAGATTGTGCGCCAGGCGCACTCGTAGCGCGTCTCGTTCTTGAAAGGGCGCCGCGCCGGCCTGCCGGATGCGGCGCACCCTATCCGCGCAGTTCTCGAAGCTTCGCCATCGCCTTGCCGCTGCCCAGGACGTCGCGTGCGACACGCAGCCCCTCCTCGATGCTGGGCGTCTTGCCGCCCAGGTAGATCCGTACCGCGCTGTTGAACAGCACGGCATCCGCATGGGCATCGTCCGTGCCGTTCAACGTGGCCTCCGTGCGCAGCGCGGTTTCCATGGGCGATGCGCAGCGCTGGTGCGCGGCTTCCTTCAGGCCGAAGTCGGTGGGGGCCAAGGTGTAGAGCGTGACCGTTCCCGCCTGATAGTCCGCCACCGGCGTCGGCGCAAGCGGCAGCTCGTCGCCGCCGTCGAGTCCTTGCACGACCATCACGCGTTCCTGCCCGCGCTGGCCGGCGGCGTAAGCGAATCGTTCGAGAAAGGTGTCGTGGGCGGCGCCGATCAGCGAACGCTTGGCGCCGCCCGGATTGAGCATGACCTCGCAGGCATGGAGGAAGGAACGATAGAAGAGCGTCTGCCGGATGGGCTTGAGCCGTTCCACGCCGTGCAGATAGCGGCTCGCGTGCAAGTGCCCGAATGCCTTGCGCTCGATATCCTGCTCCACCATTTCGGGCTCCCGCGCGGCGGCGATCCCGAGCGCTTCCAGCACGCGAGCATTGCTCACGCCATCCTTGGGCGGCAGTCCCGTGTTGGAATGCAGCAGGACCGGGGCGCCGGCTGCCGCCGTGACGATGGCGGCAGCAACGCTCAGGTTGAGCGCCTTCTTCCGTCCGTCATAGGGTCCGTTGCAATTGACCAGGCCGTCGACCTTGGGCGAAATCAGCGTGGCGGCGGCTTCCATGGCGTCGAGGAAACCCATCATTTCCTCGCCGGTGGCCCCCTTGAAGCGCATCGCGGTGAGGAAGGCTCCTATCTGCGCAGGGTGGGCCTCGGCCGAGAACAAAAACGCCAGCGCGTCCTTCGCCTCTTGCCGGTTCATGTCCCTGGCGCCGTGACGTCCCTTGGCGGTCAGGATAAGACGCTTGCGGAATCGTTCACCCGCTTCACTGGAAAATGCGTTCATACAGTCTCTCGAGGAAACGCCGAATTTTAAGGCAAGCGGGGCCTCGCAAGCGTGCGAGGCAGGCCCTAGGGACTATAAAAATACTGGAATTCAAGTCGAAATGCCATGGGCTTCGTCTATCCAATGGCGGCCTCGGGCCATTCTGCGCGGTCCCAAGGCGGGGATGGTCGATTTGCACTTGAAAATGGAAGACGCGGGTGCCGAAACTGAATCTGCCTGAAGGTGACAGGTCGCCAATGGCCTGTTTAGCGTGTGCTCTCTCTGGAAGCAATACGGGGTGCGAGTCAGTCCGGCGGGGTGGTGGCGTTGGCACGCATACAAGAGGGAGATCGGTGCAACACGGGAAGCCCCTTTGCGTGGTCGCGCGCAACGACCAACCGGAAGCCGGTGACGGACAGGCCGGGCGTAATGGAGTGGCGGAGAGGCCCGTATTACGGAGGAGGCTGGGGGATTCCAGCAGAAGGAAGGGACCTCAGTTCGGAACCGACGTGGAGCGGCTGAAGGGATAGGGGATTGGGAAACCTGGCAACGCCGATGGGGGCGCACAGACGCCACCCGCGTTACAGGCGAAAGCGAAGGAAAGGCCCGAGGTGCACCGCGCCGGACAGATACCGCTATGCGTATCTAAACACGATCTGCAGATCTGTTGATCTGGGTGACCGGAATGGATATCGCTGGTAGCTTTATCCAAAATATAGGCAATACGCCGTAAATCCGACCAATAAGAAGGTCAAGGAAGCCGTACCAAAGAGCCAAGCCAAGGAGGGCGATTGCCTGCAACGTGAGCACTTGCCGGCATGGTTCGCCCAAGTGTGCAAGCTGCCCAATCCAGTGATAAGCGCCTATTTACAGGCCCTACTGCTGACGGGTGCGCGCCGTGAGGAGATGGCCGGGCTCAAGTGGGACGATGTGGACTTCCAATGGCGCTCGCTCACCATCCGCGACAAGGTGGAGGGGCAGCGCACCATTCCGTTGACCCCGTATCCCTCTAGCCTCTTGTCGATGCTGCCGCGCCGCAATGGGTGGGTATTCAGCAGCCCGACCGCCGCATCTGGACGCCTGCAAGAGCCGAGCATCCAGCATCGCAAGGCCTGCGCTGCGGCCGCCATCGACGGAATAAGCCTGCACGGCCTGCGCCGGTCCTTTGGCACTCTTTGCGAGTGGGTAGAGATGCCTAGCGGCATATCCGCGCAAACCATGGGCCACAAGCCGAGCGCCCTTGCCGAGAAGCACTATCGCCGCCGCCCCCTCGACTTGCTGCGCATGTGGCACGACAAGATTGAAGCCTGGATGCTGGAACAAGCGGGCATCGCGTTTGACGCGACCGAGCAGGCGCAAGGCCTGCGCGTGGTGAGATAAGGGAGGGGCAAGTATGAACGCGAACCATGGAGCACTGACCGACCGGCTGGTGGTCGAGGCCTTCGAGCGCCCCCGCGACCCCCCCGCAGCGAAGAGTACAGGCAGGGGGTCCGCGCCGCCTTGGAGTTCAGAATCGAGCACAAGCCCATCCACCGACGCTACAGGCCCGGAACATCGCAAGCAGACGCGTTTTACTCAGGCATCGACGAGGGGCATGCTATCTGGCGCAGGATGACCGCCAACAAAGCAGTGTGACGGCATGGCCGAGAGACATTGCGGCATATTCCCTTGCGTTGATATTTGTATCCCTATGCGATACACTTAATCATGATTAAGACATTTCGCCACAAGGGGCTGGAAGCGTTTTTCTTGACGGGCAACAAAGCGGGGATACAGCCGCACCATGCCGCGAAGCTGGAACGGCAATTGCTGCGCCTCAGTGTTGCCAAAGACCCGAGCTATATGAACATGCCGGGATGGGCGCTGCACTCCCTTACAGGGAATCTTACCGGGCATCACTCAGTAACCGTAAATGGCAACTGGCGCATGACGTTCATGTTCGAAGCGGAAGATGCCGTACTCGTTGATTATCAGGATTACCATTAGGAGCAGATGAAAATGAAGATGCATAACCCGCCACACCCAGGCTTGACCCTGCGCGATGACGTGCTGCCCGCACTGGGGCTGTCCGTAACCGAAGCTGCGCGACAATTGGGCGTGTCCCGTGTGGCGCTTTCCCGCGTCATCAATGGCCGTGCTGCCATATCCCCGGAAATGGCTTTGCGCCTCGAAGCATGGCTGGGCATTGAGAATGGGGGACGCGCTGACGCATGGATTGCCGAGCAACGAACCTATGACATGTGGCAGGCCGAGCAGCGCATAAAGGAATCGCCCCTGCATGTTCAGCCCGCTCCATTGGGACGGCTTGCAGCCTGACTCAAATCCAATCATGAGCAGCATACGCAACCCAGCGCACCCTGGCGAAGTGCTGCGGGAATGGCTGCCGGAAGGCATGACGGTAACACAAGCTGCGAAGGAATTGCAGGTTTCGCGGGTGACGCTTTCCAAGGTACTGAACGGCAGGGCTGGCGTGACGGCAGGCGTGGCGTTGCGCCTTTCCGCATGGCTTGGTACTTCACCGGACCTTTGGCTTGCGATGCAAACGCAATGGGACATGTGGCAGGCCGAGCAGCAGCCAAGGCCGAAAATCAAGCCCCTGGATAGAATGGCGGCCTGACCGATTACGCCACGGCTAGGCTTCGCGGGCCGAAAACCGGGAACCT
>JAKAFK010000015.1 GCA_021817985.1 Pseudomonadota bacterium
GGGATTTTTGGCTTGGAACGAGCCGCACAGGCGAGGATTGCGGCGGAACGCCGCGCCTGTCCGAAACTCCCACTATAGCCGCAGCTTAGCGGGAGTCGTTCATACCTTCATTGAAGCGGACCGGGCCAGCTGGTCGAATTTCGGCGAAGTCGGCCTTTATCAGCTGACAGCCGAGGCCATAAAAGCCGCCTTCCGGCACGGGCTGATCGCGCAAGCCGACCTTTGGGGTTCCGACGACGCCCTCTGGAAAAAACTGCAGGAGGCGGACCATGGTGACGTCAGCCGTTGGGTCCGGCGGATCACGCCGGGAACACGCTTCACCTGGAACGACGAGCGCCCCCTGTTCCGTCTGGCCGCCAAGGTCAGGAGCATTGACCCTCCAGTCGTCCACGAAGATTCCGCTATTCCCTTGTCCGCGATGGATCCCGGCTTCGCGCGGTATCGGAGGGAGTACTTGGCGAGCAAAGAGGGGCTATGGCCGATGGCGCTCGTCGATGCCCCCGCCGGCAGGACCTGACCCGCCCCCCACGGCTGCCGCTTCAACATTCACCAAGCCGCGCCTCGAGCGCCCCCACCCGCCGCGCTCCCGGCACACGAGCATGGGAACCCAAGCGCCGGTGCGCCGTCGGCAGGCCCCATAATACCCGAGTATTTCTGTATACTAATGCGTAAGGCGATCGCCGAACGCGCACGCTTGGCGTTTTCGCCCCACGCGGGGCGCCGATCGGACAAGGACATCACGGACGAATCATGGACTGGAACTTCGACGACAGCTATACACGCCTGCCCGAGCCGTTTTTCACCCGGGTGCGCCCCACCCCGGTCAAGGCGCCGGTCATCGTGGTGCTCAACCGGCGCCTCGCTGAAGCCCTGGGGCTCGATGCGCAAGCGCCGATGGGGCCCGAGGCCGCGGGCATGCTGGCGGGCAATCGCCGCCATCCCTCGAGCAGGCCCATTGCCCAGGCCTACGCCGGACATCAGTTTGGCCACTTTACCCTGCTCGGCGATGGGCGTGCCCACCTGTTGGGCGAGCATCTGACCCCGGATGGGCAGCGCCTCGACGTCCAGCTCAAGGGCTCCGGCGTGACGCCCTACTCGCGCCGCGGCGATGGGCGTGCGGCGCTCGGGCCAATGCTCCGTGAATGTCTGGTTGCCGAAGCCATGCACGGGTTCGGGATCCCGACCACCCGCGGGCTCGCGGTGGTCGCGACCGGAGAAACCGTATTCCGGGAAACGCCGCTGCCCGGCGCAATATTGACCCGGGTGGCGAGCAGCCATATCCGGGTGGGCACCTTCGAATTCGCCGCTGCGCTCGATGCCGGCGTCGACATCCCCGGACATTCCGCGCCGCGGGCAGCCGATGGAACGTATACCCGCGCGCTCGCCGATTACACCGTGTGGCGCCACTACCCGGCACTTATCGGGGAACCGACCCGTTATGCCGATCTGCTGAGGACGGTGATGGAGCGGCAGGCGGCGCTGGTGGCCGCCTGGATGCGGGTGGGCTTCGTGCACGGGGTCATGAATACCGACAACATGACGGTGTCCGGCGAGACCATCGATTTCGGCCCTTGCGCCTTTGTCGAGCAATACGATCCCGCAACGGTATTCAGCTCAATCGACGTTCAGGGCCGCTACGCGTTCGGCAATCAGGGCCGGATGGCCCAGTGGAACCTGGCGAGATTCGCGGAAACGCTGCTGCCGCTCCTGGACGCGGACCCCAAGGCTGCGCTGGCCATAGCCGAGCAGATGATCGGCGAGTTCCCGGCATTGTTCGAACGCCACTTTCAGACGGCGATGCGTTCGAAGCTGGGGCTCGGCAACGAGGAACCCGACGATCCCGCGCTGATCGCGTCGCTCCTCGACTGGATGCACCGCAGCCGCGCGGACTACACCAATACCTTCCGGGACCTGTCCAGCCGCGTCGCGATGGAAGATCCCCAGCGGGCGAATCCAGGCTTCGGACGCCCGGATTTCATGGCCTGGCACGCACGCTGGACGGCGCGGTTGGCGCGGCAGCCCGCCCACTTCGAAGAAGCGGCGCTCCGGATGCGCGGGGCCAATCCGGCCGTCATACCCCGCAACCATCGCGTCGAGGAGGCGATCAGCGCGGCCGTCGAGGCCGGCGACCTGACGCCGACGCAACGCCTCCTGGACATTTTGGCCGACCCCTGCAGCGAGACGCTCGACGGTTCCGACTATCGCCAGCTGCCGACCCGGGACCAGCAGGTGCACGAGACGTTCTGCGGCACCTGACCCACGAGGACGCGGCAATCCGACGCGCGTGACCGCCTCCCAAGGCGATGGGCTTACTGCAGCAGTCGCCGCCGGAAAAGCACCAAGGCCGCATAATAGCTCACTGCCGCATAGCCCACGAGCACGCCGACATGGCAGGCCGCCTGCGTGGGCCATTGGCCCATCAGCAGCGGGCGCACCAGGAATACGGCGTGAGTCAGGGGCAAGATGGCGGCCAGGTGCTGAAAGAGGGGCGGCAACTGGGTCACCGGATAGAACACCCCGGAGAGCAGCACCATGGGCGTGACGGCCAAGGTGAAGTAATACATGAAAAAGTCGTAGCTGGGCGAGAGCGCGGTCACGACCAGCCCCATCGCCGAAAAGCACAGCCCGATCAGCAACACGGCCGGGATCACGAGGACGCTCATCGGCCATGAGCGATCGAGGTGGAATACCCAGATCACGAGCAGGATCGCGAACCCGGAGAGCAGGCTCTTGGCCGCCGACCAGGCGAGCTCCCCCAGGACGATGTCGTCCAGCGCCATCGGCGCGTTGAGGATCGCATCCCACGTTCTTTGCACATGCATCCGCGAAAAGCCCGAATACAGCGTCTCGAAGGTCGCGCTGTTCAAGGTGCTGTAGCAGATCATCCCGCCCGCCAGAAAGACGATGTAGGAGCCGCCGCCCACCTTGTGCAGCAGGCTTCCGAGCCCATAGCCCAGGCCGAACAGATAGAGCATGGGATCGGCCAGATTGCCCAGGACGGACGGGACCGCGAGTTTCCTCCAGACCAGAAAATTGCGCCGCCACACCGGCACGAAGCGCAGGGTCACTAGCGGCAGGCGGAAATGACTCCGGCGGCGCATCAGTCCCGCAACTCCCGCCCGGTCAGCCGCAGGAAGACATCCTCCAGATTGGCCGGGCGATTGAGGTAACGCATCCCTTGCGCCCCGCGGAGCCGGTCCAGCACGGCTTCATCGCCGTGGACATAGCAGAAGATCGTCTCGCCGGCCGTCTCCATGCGCTCGCACAAGTGGCCGTTCACCTCACCCCAGGCCCTGGCCTGCTCGCCGTAGATCTCGACGACGAGCGGCTCGATGTAGCACTCGATCAAGGCCGCCGGCGTCCCCGACGCAATGATGCGGCCCTGGTCGAGAATCGACAGGCGATCGCATAGCCGCTCCGCCTCGTCCATGAAATGGGTGGTCAGGAAAATGGTCTTGCCCTGATTGAGCAGACGCCGCAAACCCTCCCACATGACGTGTCGCGCCTGCGGATCCAGGCCAGTGGTCGGCTCATCGAGGAAGAGGAGGTCCGGATCGTTCACCAGCGCGCGCGCCAGCGTCAGACGCCGCTTCATGCCCCCGGAGAGCGTCTGGATCCTCGCGTCCGCCCGGTGAGCGAGCCCCGCGAACTCGAGGAGCCCGGGGAGACGGGCATCCACCGTTCTTTGGTCGAGCCCGAAATAGCGCGCATAGACGACAAGGTTCTCACGCACGGTGAAGTCGGGGTCGAGATTGTCCATCTGCGGCACGACGCCGATGCGCGCGCGCGCGCGGCGCGCGCTTCTGGGAACGGGCAGCCCCAGGATCGAGACCTCGCCGCCGTCAGGTTCGGTCAAACCCAGCAGGCACCGCAACGTGGTGGTCTTCCCGGCGCCATTGGGCCCCAGCAGGCCGAAGCATTCGCCGGCTTCGATCTGCAAGTCGACCCCGGTGACCACCGGGGTACCTCCGTAGGATTTGCGCAGCCCCTGCGCGCTCAGCACTCGCATAGGTCGACAATCAGTCGCTTGAGCTCGGATAGCTTGCCGTGAAAGAAATGATCAGCCCCCTCGACGACGGCAAGCCTCAGGTCTTGCGGCTGCGCCCATGCGCGCACGGCCCCCAGGGGAACCAGCGCGTCATGGGCGCCGTGAAGGACGAGGCAGGGCGCCGCCACAGGGCCGAAGTCGAACATGTTGACGGCAGGCGCGATCAGCAGAAGTCCCTTGCACGCCAGGCGGCTGCCCAGCTTCACCTGGACATAGGCGCCGAAAGAGAACCCGATCAGCACCAGCGGAAGGCCGGGGTAGCGCGCGCACACGAATGCGGCGATCGCCGCCATGTCGTCGACTTCCCCTCGTCCGTGGTCGAAATCACCGTCGCTCTGGCCGACGCCGCGAAAGTTGGGCCGCACGGCGACATAGCCCAGCTCGCCCAGCGCACGGGCGGCGGTCTGCACCACCTTGTTCTTGAGACTGCCGCCGTGCAGCGGATGCGGGTGGGCGATGAGCGCGACGCCGCGGCGGGACGGCCCTGGATCCTCCACCACCGTCTCGATGCGCCCCAGCGGCCCGTCGATGCGCAGCTTATAGCGCGGCACGTCTAGATCTGAAGACGCTCGACGACGCGCCCGTGTCGCAGATGCTCATCGATGATTTCGTCGATGTCCGCCTGATCGACGTAGGTGTACCAGACACCCTCCGGGTAGACGACCAGCACCGGGCCGAGTTCGCAGCGATCCATGCAGCCCGCGCTGTTGACGCGGATCTTGCCTTTCCCGTCCAGGCGCAAGGCCTTGATCCGGTCCTTGGCATAGTCGCGCAGTTCGCGCGCCCCGCGGTCGGCGCAGCACATCCCTCCGCCCTCGCGCTTGTTGGTGCAGAAGAAAACATGCCTGTTGAAATAACTCATGTCGGTGAATCACCCATCTCTAAAGAAAGTCGAGGATGTTCTGGCCATTATACCTCATGGTCCCGGGAGCCTGCGCTGGCCCGCAAGGGGATGCCCTCCGGGGCCGGGAGCGAAGTTGCTTTCTTGAAAACACGAGATATAAAGGAAGAGTACTCGCCCATGCAGTCACGCAACAGTTGGAGAAAAACCGTGAGAAGGGTCCAGATAACAATCCGCGCGCTCGCTGTCGTCCTTTTGGCCTTTGGCCTGTTCGGTTGCGGTTCCCCCTACCCACCCGCCCCCATCGGGACCTCGTCAGTCACCCATGAATACCTGATCGGACCGGGCGACACCTTACGCATCGTCGTCTGGCACAACCCGCAAGTCTCCGCGACCATCCCCGTACGCCCGGACGGCAAGATCTCGACGCCGCTCGTCCAGGACATGGTGGCGGCGGGCAAAACCCCGGTTGAGCTGGCGGGGGACATCAAGCAAGCCCTCTCCAAGTACATCAAGGATCCGATCGTCACGGTCATGGTGACGCAGTTCGCGGGGGCGTACAACCAGCAGATCCGCGTCATCGGACAGGCCACCAAGCCGGAAGCGCTCCAGTACCGCAAGGGCATGACCCTGATGGACGTCATGATCGCCGTCGGCGGCATGACGCCGCTCGCGGCAGGCAACGATGCAAGCATCTGGCGCCTGGTCGACGGGAAGCGCAAGCAGTATAGCGTACGGCTCGACGATCTCCTGAACAAGGGGGACATGTCGGCGAACGTCGCGATGCGCCCGGGGGACGTGCTCGTCATTCCTGAAAGCACCTTCTAAGCCCAAGGCGAGGCCGACGCTGCAAGGCACCTCCTGAGGACCGCCCAGCATCGGTTTGGCGCAGCCGCGCCCGCGACGATGAGGAACAAAAAACCATGCACGAGGCACTCGAACTACTCCTGCTGCATATCAGAGGGCTGTGGCGGCGCCGCTGGACCATCCTGGCGACCGCGTGGATCATCTCCGTCGCCGGCTGGATCGGCGTCCATTTCATCCCGGATCGCTTCGAGGCTTCCGCCCGCGTCTACGTCGACACCCAGTCGCTGCTCGGCCCGCTGCTGCATGGCATGGCCTTTCAGCCGAATGCGGACCAAGAGACGCAGATGCTGACCAATACCCTCATCAGCCGGCCCCATCTGGAGCGCGTCCTGGCAATGACCGACCTGCAACTGGCCGCCAAGACCGCTGCCGAGCGGGACCGTATCCTCGACCAGTTGCAGTCGCAGGTGAAGGTCACCGGGACAGGCCGGATGAACCTGTACACCATCTCCTACCAGAATCCCGACCCGCGCCTGGCCAAAGACGTCGTGCGCGCACTCCTTCAGATCTTCCTGGAAAGCGGCGTCGGCAACGAGCGCAACAATGTCCACTCCGCGCAGCGGTTCATCGACCAGCAATTGCGCGATGCCTCCGACAAACTCACGGGTGCCGACGAGGCCATCAAGGCCTTCAAGCAGCAGCATCTCGGATTGATGCCCGGCAACAGCCTGGACTACTTCAGCGTGCTGAGCGATTTGTCCCAAAAGCTCGACGCCGCGAAGCTCCAGCTCCGGGAAGCGACCGCTCAGCGCGACGCCATCAAAAGCCAGCTGGAAGGCGATGCGCCGTCGCTGGTGGGCAGCGTCTCGCCGACGCCGGCGAGCACCTCGCCGGTCGAGGGCCGCATCCGCGCGCTGGAGTCAAGGCTCGACACCTTGAGGCTCACCTACACCAACGACTATCCCGACGTGGTCGCCTTGCGCCAGACCATCGCCCAGCTCAGGGCACGGGAAAGGCGGGAGGCAAGCAGCGCGGGCCCGGTCGCCGGCGCCGCCCCGAACGTCGCTCAGGACCCGTACTACCAGGAACTGGGGACGCAACTCGCCGACGCCGAAGCGGCGGCAGCGTCGCTGCAGGCGAAGGTCCAAGGCTATCAGGCGCGCTACGATCAGCTCAAGGCCGCGGAGGGCAAGCTCCCCGGCATCGAGGAGCAATATGCGGAACTGACGCGAAACTATGACGTGTACAAGAGGAATTACGACCTGCTGCTCGCCAAGCGGGAGGCGGCCGACATGTCGAGCAGGATGCAGGCCCAGGCCGGTGTAGTGGACTTTCGCGTGATTGATCCACCCCATGTGCCCCTGACGCCGGCGTGGCCCAACCGCCCCCTCTTCGTGTCGGGCGTCCTGCTCGCGGCCATCGCCGCCGGGATCGCCGTCGCCTTCCTGCTCAATCAAATCTTCAAGACGGTGGACGATCCCGTGAGCTTGCGGGAATGCAGCGACCTTCCGTTCCTGGGTGCGGTGGCCCTGGTCCAGAACGAGGAGTTCCTGCAGCAGAAAAACAGCGGGTTGTTCAGATACGCCTTGGCTTGCCTCAGCCTGTTGGTCGTCTATAGCGTCGTTCTCGTCTTCCAGTCGGTCCCGGTGCCAGGCCTCGGCTGAAGCACAAAGCAAAAAGAGGATCCCATGAGCAAGAACCTGATCGAGAAAGCCGCCAGCAGGCTGCACGAACCCGACGCGGCGAACGGCTTCCCTCCACCCCCCAGCGCTCGCGTCCTGGACGCGCTGGGGCCGGACGCGGCCACCCCGCTTTCCGCCTTCGAGCACCGTCCGATGCCGGCCCCGGGCGACGGGCCCCAGGGGCAGTCGATCGACCGGGCGCGGCTGCGCCGGCTGGGCATGCTGACCCCGGACGACGAGCGCACGCAGATCGGCGAGCAGTTCCGGCTCGTCAAGCGCCCCATCCTGGACAAAGCGTTCGGGCCGCCGGCGTCGCGACTGCCTAGGGGCAACCTGGTGATGGTCGCCAGTTCCCTGCCGGGGGAGGGCAAAAGCTTCTGCGCCGTCAACCTGGCCATAAGCATCGCCATGGAGATGGATCGCACCGTGCTCCTGGTCGACGCCGATGTCGAGCGCTCAAAGGTCTTGCATTACCTCGGCCTGACCGCCCAGCATGGGCTCCTCGACATCCTGCGCACGCCTGGGCTGACGGTCGGCGATGCGCTGGTCCGGACCGACATCGAACGACTCTCCGTGCTGCCCGGCGGCACGCCCTACAAGCGCGCGACCGAGCTCCTCGCGAGCGAAGCCATGCGCAAGCTCGTCCGTGAACTCGCCAGCCGCTACCCGGATCGTTTGATCCTGTTCGACTCGCCTCCGCTCCTGATGACCACGGAGGCCGCCGTGCTCGCCGCACACATGGGACAAATCGTCATGGTGGTCGAGGAGCGGCAAACGCCGCAAGATGCGCTCAAGAGGGCGCTGGCCACGATCGGCGGCTTGCCGGTCAGCGGCCTCGTACTGAACAAATCAACCTCGCGTCACCGGGCCTATTACTATGACGACGTCTAGCCCCGCGAAGACACCTGCCCCGATGGGTCCGGCATGGCAATGATGCACAGGCCTTGCGCGCCCCGCGCGCTGCTCCTCGCGATGCTCGCCGTGCTCCCCGTGCCGGCGGTTGCCGGCCAGTGGACGATCACGCCCAGTCTGATGCTCGCCGAGACCTACACCGACAACGTCACGCTCGCCCCCCCCGGGCATGCGCAGGCCGACTTCATCACCCAGGTCGACCCCGGCGTGTTCCTTGTCGGCTCGGGACCCCGCTACCATGCCGATCTGAACTACGTGATGCAAAATCTCATGTATGCGCGCACGAGCGGCGAGAATCGGACCTACAACCTGCTGAACGCCCAAGGCAATGCGGAACTCATTCCCGAAACCTTCTTCGTGGACGCGAACGCTTCGGTGACGCAGCAGGCCACCTCGCTGCTCAACAGCCTGGGCATGAACAACACCAATGCCACCGCGAACGTCACCAACACCCGCACCCTCGGCGTCAGCCCCTACCTGGTCCACGACTTCGGCGGCGTCGCGACGGGCCGGCTCCGGCTGACCGAGCAGCGCTCGAGTTATTCGGGCCTGGGCTCGCTCAACAGCACGAGCTCCGCGGGGGACGTGCTGGTCAATAGTGGAAGCGACTTCGTCACCACCTATTGGAGTGCCAATTACCACAAGGATCGCATCGACTACTCGGCCACCTCGCAAAACGTCACGTTCGAGCGCTATTCCGGCACGCTGGGCCACTGGCTGACCTCGACCTTCGCCCTCGAGGGCACGGTCGGCCACGAAAACAACAACTACGTGGTGAGCGGCCCGGCGCCCAAGGGAGGGTTCTGGAGCGTGGGCGCGCACTGGGTGCCCAGTCGGCGCACCAATCTCGCGGTGTCCTATGGACGGCGCTTCTTCGGCAAGACCTACAGCCTCACCTTCACCCACCAAGGCCCGGTTGTCCTGTGGAACGTGAGCTACGGCCAGGATCTCGCCACCGCCCAGATGCAGCAGCGCTTCGCCTATGCCGAGAGCAGCGCGGCCTTTCTCAACGCGGCGTTGAAGGCGCAGATCCCCAACGATGCCCAGCGCGCCCAGTACGTGCAGAACTACATTGCGCAGAACGGGCTGCCCCTCGAGCTTTCCGGCGCTTTCCTGCTGCTCACCGACAACGTGTTCCTGGACAAGCACTTCCTCGCCTCGGCAGGCGTCGCGACGGCGAAGACCACGGCGACCCTTGCCGTGTTCAGCCTCAAGCAGGAGTGCCAGGACTGCCTGGGCGGGGCGGGCGCCATCGCGAGCGGCGATTTTCTGACCAGCACCAACATCAATCAGTACGGCACCTCGGGCACCTGGACCTGGCAGTTCCTCCCGCGCACGAGTCTGATCGGCAACCTCGAATTCGCCCGGCTCGAGTTTCCCGACCTGGCGCGCACCGACAACCTGAGCGTCCTGCGCATCGGCTTCTCCCATGTCATCAGCCCATCGATGACCAGCGGACTCGATTTCCGGCACCAGCAGCGCAACTCGTCGACGGCCTCGGCTTCCTATCGGGAGAACGCCATCACGGCGCGGCTGTATATGACGTTCTAGAGGACACGAACATGTACGAATCCTTCTATGGACTCACCGCAAGGCCGTTCCAGCTCAATCCGGATCCACGCTTCTTCTTCGCCAGCCGAGGCCATCGCCGCGCGATGGCCTACCTGGAGTATGGCCTGTCTCAGGGCGAGGGGTTCATCGTCATCACGGGCGACGTGGGCGCCGGCAAGACCATGGTGATACGCAATCTCTTCCAGACCCTGGCCGAAGAGAAAATCGTGGCGGCACACCTCGTCAGCACGCAGCTCGATGCAGACGACATGCTGCGCGTCGTGGCGGCAGGGTTCGGGCTTGAACACCAGGGCGCGACCAAGGCGGCATTGCTGCACGACCTGGAATCGTTCCTGCTCGCGGTCTTGCGGCAGGGCCAACGCGCCCTGCTGGTGGTGGACGAGGCGCAAAACCTCACGCCCAGGGCGGTGGAAGAACTGCGCATGCTGTCGAACTTTCAGGCGGGCGACAGGCCGCTCCTGCAAAGCTTCCTGCTGGGGCAGCCGGAATTCCGATACACGCTGCAAAGCGAGGCGCTGCTCCAGCTGCGCCAGCGCGTGATCGCCTCTTACCACCTCGGCCCGATGGAGGCCGATGAGACGCGCGCCTACATCGAGCACCGGTTGCACACCGCAGGCTGGAACGCCGATCCCGTTTTTGCGGACGAGTGTTTTGCCGTCATCCACGAACATACCGGGGGCGTTCCCCGCCGCATCAACACGCTGTGCGATCGGCTGCTGCTGTTCGCCTACCTCGAGTCGCTGCATCAGCTCGATGGCCCAGCCGTGGGCGAAATCATCGGCGAGCTCACGGAGGAAACCAGCTTGCCGGCGGGACCGGCACCGGCCTCGCGCCTTGCGCCCGCGAGCCCCGTCCCCGATCGCCTGGAGGGGCAGCTCCAGGACATCGACAGGACCCTGCGCCAGTTGGTCACGCTTGCCCGCCGGCTCCTGTTCCGCGCCTCCGGGAGCGCCACCGAAGGCGCTTGAGGCGGATACCGTGCCAGCAAAGCCGTGCCACTCCGGCATGAAGCCTCGGGATCGCTGACGATGGTTATCAATGCCCTGACAATCGATGTGGAGGACTATTTCCAGGTGTCCGCATTCGCTCCCTATATCGCGCGCGCCACATGGAATGAGGTACCTCGCCGGATCGAACCCAATATGGACCGGATCCTCGCGCTGCTCGATGAGCACCGGACGCACGCGACGTTCTTCACCTTGGGATGGATCGCTCGACGCCACCCCGGACTCATCCGCGCCATCGTCGACGGCGGCCATGAATTGGCGAGCCACGGCTATGCCCATCGGCGCGTCACCGAGCAGACCTGGGCGGCGTTCCGGGAGGACGTGGGGCGCGCGAAAAAACTGCTGGAGGATATCGGCGGGGTGCGGGTCCTGGGATACCGGGCTCCCAGCTTCTCGATCGGCGAGGGCAATCGATGGGCCCACGATGTGCTGCATGCGGCGGGCTACCGCTACAGCTCGAGCGTCTATCCGATCCGCCATGACCACTACGGCTGGCCTGCCGCCCCGCGCTTCGCCTTCCGGCCGCACGGGGAGAAGGGACTGATCGAGCTGCCGGCGAGCACCGTGCCCCTGTTCGGCCGAAATTTGCCGGCCGCGGGCGGGGGCTATTTCCGTTTGTTGCCCTATGTCATATCGCGCTGGCTCGTCCGGCGCCTCAATGCGCGCGAGCACGCCCCTTGCATCTTCTACTTTCACCCGTGGGAGCTCGACGCCGGGCAGCCGCGGCTGCCCCACATCAGCCTCAAGACCCGATTTCGCCACTATACGAATCTCGCCCGCATGCCGGCCAAGATCGGCGCCCTGCTGCACGACTTCCGGTGGGACCGCATGGATCGGGTCTTCGCGGAGGTGACCGCATGACGCGCGCACGGCTTCCAGGCGCGCTCGAGGTCTGCACGCTCAGTCCCGACTGGATGCCGCGCTGGGACGCGTTCGTGGAGCGCTGCCCCGAAGCCAGTTTCTTTCATCTTTCCGGCTGGCAGCAGGTGATCGAGCGCGCCTTCGGGCACCGCACCCATTTCCTGCTCGCCCACCGCAACGGCGAGGTGGAAGGGGTGCTGCCCCTGGCCGAGATCCGAAGCCTCCTGTTCGGTCACTCGCTCTCGTCATTGCCCTTCTGCGTCTACGGCGGACCGGCTGCGGCATCGGACGCCGCCCGGGCGGCGCTGGACGAGACCGCCCAGCAGTGCGCCTCACGGCTTCGCGTCGGGGCGCTCGAATACCGCATGGCGAAGCCTCTGCATCCGGACTGGGCGATCAGCCGGCTCTATTCGACTTTCCGCAAGCCGATCGAGCCGGAAGTCGAGCGCAACCTCCTCGCCATCCCCCGCAAGCAGCGCGCCATGGTCCGCAAGGGCATCAAGGCCGGACTCGCGGCGGAACTCGACGCGGGGACGGAGCGCCTGTATTTCGCCTACGCCTCGAGCGTGCACAGGCTCGGCACCCCCGTCTTCGGCCGGCACTACTTCCGCCTGCTGAAAGAGGTGTTCGGCAGCCGATGCGAAATCCTGACGGTCCTGCGCGAGCGCCGGGTCATCGCCTCGGTCATGAGCTTCTACTTTCGCGACGAAGTCCTCCCCTACTATGGGGGAGGCACCGACGAGGCCCGCGAGGTCGCCGGAAACGACTTCATGTACTGGGAACTCATGCGTCGCGCGTGCGAAAAGGGCGTGCGCCTGTTCGACTACGGACGCTCGAAGGAAGGCACCGGCGCCTTCGAGTTCAAACGCAACTGGGGCTTCGAGCCGCAGCCGCTCTATTACGAGTACCAACTCCATCATGCCAAGGCGGTGCCTGAGGTCAATCCCTTGAACCCCAAATACCGACTCTTCATCAAGGCCTGGCAAAGACTGCCGCTGTGGGCGGCGAACCTGATCGGCCCGCACATCGTCAGGCAACTGGGGTGAGCACGCGATGCAAAACCTGCTCTACCTCACCCACCGGATCCCTTATCCCCCCAACAAGGGAGACAAGATCCGCTCCTATCATGTGCTCAAACATCTGAGCACGCGCTATCGCGTCTATCTCGGCACCTTCGTCGACACTCCCGCGGACTGGGCACATGCCGATGCGGTACGGGCACTGTGCGCCGACAGCTGCATCGTCAGGCTGCGCCCCTTGTGCGCCCGGGTGAAAAGCCTGTTCGCCCTGGGCAGCGAACAGGCCCTGTCCGTCCTCTACTACCATAGCCAGCAGCTCAAGCGCTGGGTCGACGACACGCTGCGCACGCAGGCGATCGACCGCATCCTCGTGTTCTCCTCGGCGATGGCCCAGTATGCGCTGGCGGCCGGGGACGTGCGGCGCATCATCGATTTCGTCGACATCGACTCCGACAAGTGGCGCCAATACGTCAGCCGCTCGCGCTGGCCGCAGCGCGCCCTCTACGAACGCGAACACCGCTTGCTCGCGCGCTACGAACGGCGGATCAGCCGGCTATTCGAAGGCTCGCTCTTCGTGTCGCAGGAAGAAGCGCAGCTGTTCAGCCGGTTCGCCCCGGAAACGGCCGCGAAGACGGCCTACTTCGCCAACGGGGTCGATACGGACTATTTCTCCCCCGCGCGCGATTATGCCCGTCCCTATCCCGAGGGCGCCCAGGTCCTGGTGTTCACCGGGGCGATGGACTACTGGCCGAACGTCGATGCGGTCGAATGGTTCGCGCACGATGTCTTTCCCCTGATTCAGGCCCGCCACCCCGATGCGTTCTTCTATATCGTCGGCGTTCGCCCCACGCGCGCCGTGCGCGAACTCTCCCGCCGCCGCGGCATCGTCGTCACCGGCGCGGTCCCCGACATCAGGCCCTTTCTCGCGCATGCGCGGCTCGCCGCAGCCCCGCTGCGACTGGCCCGCGGCGTCCAGAACAAGGTCCTCGAAGCCATGGCCATGGGCAAGCCCGTGGTGGCCTCGCCCCAGGCCGCCGAAGGTATCGAACCCGCGGCCGCAGGCTCCCTTCTGATCGCGCAGCACGCCGACGACTACGTATCGCATGCGAGTCGCGTCCTGAGCGGGGCGGAAGCGCTCGCGGGCGCCCTGGCGCGCGAGCGCATCGTGCGGGCCTATGACTGGACCCGCAACCTGGCCACGCTGGAGGCCTGGCTCGAGGGCGCGGCTGACCGCAGCGCCCCGGGCCGCACCTTTGGAGCGGCTCCCGGAAAACTCGCGAGCGAGAGGAGCGCGCGATGAACAACGTGCTAGGCGCTTTCGCCAAACCCGCAGCCGACACGCAGCCACAAGACAGCGCCCGAGCCTGGCGGCGCGTCGCGCTCATCGCGGGCATCACCCTCGCGGGCCTCCTGCTCCTCCATTGGCCGGTCGTGAAATTCACGTGGGATACCTGGGCCGACAACCAGACGTTCGCCCATGGATTTGTCATTTTCCCCCTGAGCGGCTGGCTCATCTGGCGGCGACGGCGCGAGATCATGGCGCTTTCGCCCGAGCCCCAGTATTGGGCACTCCTCCTCCTGGCGATGGGCGGCTTCGCCTGGGAGCTCGGATTTCTCGGCAAAGCCATCGTCGTCCAGCAGTATGCGTTGGTCGCCCTCATTCCGGCGGCCGCACTCGCGCTTTTCGGCTACCGGGTGGTGCGCGCCATCGCCTTCCCGCTCTTCTACCTGTTCCTGGCGGTTCCCTTCGGGGAGATGCTGATCCCCCACATGATGACCTGGACCGCGAACTTCACCGTCCTCGCGCTCCAGCACAGCGGCGTGCCGGTCTTTCAGCAAGGGCCGTTCTTCGAGCTGCCCAATGGCGACTGGTCCGTCGTCGAAGCCTGCAGCGGACTGCGCTATCTGATCGCTTCCTACACCCTTGGGCTGCTCTACGCCTACCTGACCTATCGCACGCTCTGGCGCCGCGTGCTGTTCGTGGCCGCCTCCGTCGCCGTACCCGTCGTGGCGAACTGGCTTCGGGCCTATATGATCGTCATGATCGGCTATCTGAGCAACATGCGTCTTGCGGTGGGGATCGACCACATCATCTACGGATGGATCCTGTTCGGCATCGTCATGGCCCTGCTTTTCTGGCTCGGATCTCTGTGGCGGGAGGATCTCACGCCGGAGGAAAACGCTTCGGCGGCCGCATCGCCCGCCACGTGCCCCAGGCTTCTCCCGATCGGGCTCGCGGCGGCGGCCGTCCTCGCGGTGTCGGCCGTGTTTCCTGCCGACGCCCAGTTCCTCGCAAGGGGTCAGGCCGAGCCGGTCAAGGTCGCTCTCGCCGCCCCCCGCCCGGCGCCCGGGTGGACGCCCTGGCTCGGCCCGGTCACGCCCTGGGTGCCCCATTTCAAGTATCCCCGCGCCACGCTGGAGCGGACGTATGTCGCGCATGGCGCCTTGGTCACGCTGTTCGTGTACTACTACCGCGACCAGACCCAGCGCTCCAAGCTGATCCGCTCGCAAAACGTGATCCTCTCCACCAATCCTCAGTACCGCAAGCACTGGCAGAACATCGGGGAGACGATGCGGCGGCTGCAGCTGGGCGCAGGACGGCTGCACATCGTCGAAAACCGCCTGCGCGGACACCCGCCGCTCCATCTGTTGGTCTGGCACTGGTTCTGGATCAATCACCGCTTCACGACCAACCCTTACCTCGTGAAGTTTCTCGAAGCCAAGTCCATGCTGCTGGGCGAGGGGGACGACGCGGCGCTGGTCGTCATGGCCACCCCTTATGACGGCAAGGGCGATGCGCGCGCGGAAAAAATCCTGCACGCCTTCGCCGCCAGTTGGGTTTCCCCCATACGCGCCGCGCTCGAGCGCACGGCCGCACGCGGCCGCGGAGGGAACGGGTGAGCGCGCGGCCCCTCGTCGCCCATGTCGTGCATCGCTTCGCCCTCGGCGGAATGGAAAACGGCATGGTCAACCTGCTCAATCACCTCCCGGAAGGCCATTCCAGGCATGTGATCATCTGCCTCGAAGGCTACACGGACTACTGCAGACGCATCCGCCGCCCGGACCTCGAGATGTATGCCCTGAACCGCAGAACGGGGATCGATCTGGCGGTCCACAAGAGGACATGGCAGCTCTTGCGCAGGCTGCGTCCGGATGTGGTGCACACCCGCAACCTGTCGACCCTCGAGACCCAGGCCGTCGCCGCGGCAGCCGGCGTGCGCGGACGCATCCATGGCGAACACGGACGGGACATGTTCGACCTTGACGGCAGGAACCGGCGCTATAACTGGCTCAGGCGCGCCATGGTGCCGCTGGTCACCCGCTACATTGCGGTCAGCCAGGATCTAGAGGCGTGGCTGACCGGCACTATCGGCGCGCCCGCGCGCAAAGTCGCGCAGATCTACAACGGCGTCGACATCGAGCGCTTCGCGCCGCGCAGTCAGCCAGGGCCCCGGCCGGGGCCGCCGGGTTTTGCCCCGCCCGGCAGCTTCATCGTCGGGGCCATCGGCCGCATGGCCGCGGTCAAAGACCACGAGACCCTGGTACGCGCCTTCATCCGCCTGGTGGAAGCCGTGCCCCAGGCGCGCCATCGCCTGCGCCTCATGATCGTCGGGGAAGGACTCGCCCGCCAACGCTGCATGGCGCTCCTCGCCTCGGCCGGCCTCGCGCACCTTGCCTGGTTGCCCGGAGAACGCGCGGACATCCCGGAGCTCCTGAGCGCGATGGACGTCTTCGCCCTGCCCTCCCTGGGCGAAGGCATCTCGAACACACTCCTGGAGGCCATGGCCTGCGGCGTGCCCGTCATCGCGACGGATGTCGGGGGAAACCCGGAGCTCGTCGCCGCCGGAGAGACCGGCACCCTGGTGCCGGTGGGGGACGAGCTCACCCTCTCCCGTGCGCTTGCGGACTACTTCGCGCATCCCGAGCGGGCCCGGCGCGAAGGGCAGCGCGGGCGCTCACGCGTCGAGACACGCTTCAGCATGCAGGCCATGGTCGCGGGCTATCTTGCGGTGTACGACGAAGTGCTCGGAGCAAGCGCCCGCCCGCGGCTCGCGGCCATGCGGGCGCGAAGCTTCAGGCTCTAGGACAAGGAAATCACGCACATGTGCGGAATCGCCGGCATGCTCCACCCAGACGCGCACAAGCCACTGGATTCGCAGCTTCTTCGCCGCATGAACGAGACGCTCCATCACCGGGGGCCGGACGAGACGGGCCTTTACGTGGCGGAGGGCGTGGGGCTTGCCCACAAGCGCCTGTCGATCATCGATCTGTCGAGCGGCCAGCAGCCGCTTTTCAACGAAACCGGACAAGTCGCGGTGGTGTTCAACGGCGAGATATACAACTTCGCCGGCCTGACGGCGGAGCTCAAGGCCCGAGGCCATCGCTTCCGCACGCGCAGCGACACGGAGGTGATCGTGCACGCCTGGGAGGAGTGGGGCGAACGCTGCGTGGAACGCTTCCGCGGCATGTTTGCCTTCGCGGTGTGGGATGCGCCTGCACAGACCCTCTTTCTCGCCCGCGACAGGCTCGGCATCAAGCCGCTCTACTATGCCTATCTGGCCGACGGCACCTTCCTCTTCGGCTCGGAGCTCAAAGCCCTGTGCGCCCATCCTGCCTTTTCCCGAACGCTGGACGCCCGCGCCGTGGAAGATTACTTCGCCTATGGCTACGTGCCGGAGCCGCGCACCATCTTCGCCCAGGCGCAAAAGCTCTCTCCGGGCTATACGCTCACGGTCCGGAGGGGGATGCGCAGGCGTGCCCCCATGCGGTATTGGGACATCCCCTTTTCTCCCATCAGCCACGCCTCCGAGGAAGACCTCAAGGCGGAACTCATCGCGCGACTGCGCGAAGCCGTCGAAATTCGGATGGTCGCCGAGGTCCCTCTGGGGGCCTTCCTGTCCGGCGGGGTGGATTCGAGCGCCGTGGTCGCGATGATGGCGGGCTTGAGCGAAAAGCCGGTCGAGACGTGTTCGATCGCGTTCAACGATCCGGCCTTCGACGAGTCGGCGTATGCACGCGACGTCGCCCGTCGGCTGGGCGCGCGCCACCACGTCGAGACGGTCGACAATGACGATTACGGCCTCATCGACGAACTCGGGCGCCTCTACGACGAGCCCTTCGCCGACAGTTCGGCCATTCCCACATACCGCGTGTGCGAGCTCGCCCGACGCAACGTCACCGTGGCCCTGTCAGGCGACGGCGGCGACGAGAACTTTGCCGGCTACCGGCGCTACCGCTGGCATCTGTACGAGGAACGGTTACGTGCCGTGCTCCCCTCCGGCCTGCGCCGTCCGCTTTTCGGCCTGCTCGGGGCAGTCTATCCCAAGGCTGACTGGGCCCCCAAGTACCTGCGCGCCAAAGCGACTTTCCAAGGACTCGCGCGAGACCCGGTCGAAGCCTACTTTCATTCCGTCGCGACCCTCCACGACGGTCTGCGCGCCCGCCTGTTCAATGAGGCGTTCCGGCGGGAACTGCAAGGATACTCGGCCGTCGAGGTGCTGCGCGCGCATGCGCGGGGGGCACCGACCGAAGACGCGCTGTCCACGGTCCAGTACCTGGATTTCAAGACCTACCTGCCGGGCGACATCCTGACCAAGGTAGATCGCGCCAGCATGGCGCACGCGCTGGAGGTGCGCGTGCCGCTCCTCGACCACCCCTTCGTGGAATGGGTCTCGGGCCTCAAGCCCGGCATCAAGCTCGAGGGGGGCGAAGGCAAGGCGATCTTCAAGAAGGCCTTGGCGCCCCATCTGCCGCAGGAGATCCTGTACCGGCCGAAGAAGGGCTTCGCGGTGCCTCTAGCGAGCTGGTTCCGGGGCCCGCTCAAGCACACGGTCGAACAAGCGCTCCTCGGGAGCGTGCTGGCCGAGGCCGGAGTGTTCAACCGGACGTTCCTTCGCAGCCTCGTCGATCAGCATAGCGCAGGGCTGCGGGACTGGAGCACCGCCTTGTGGCAGCTGCTGGTCTTCGAATCCTTTCTGCGGCGAAGCGGCGCGGACACGCTCGGGCAGGCGCACGCGCCCGCTTCAAGAGCATCGGTGGGCTAGAGGCCATGCGCATCCTGCACATTCTCGATCACTCGATCCCCACCCATAGCGGCTATGCGTTCCGCACCCTGTCGATCCTGCGCGAGCAAAAGGCGCTCGGCTGGCAGACTTATCACCTGACGAGCCCCAAGCAGCCGGAGTGCACGGCGGCCGAGGAAGTGGTGGACGGCATCCACTTCTATCGCACCCCCGAGGCGGCCCCAATCTCCGGCAAGCTCCCTGGCCTGGGGGAACTCGGGCTCATGGGCACGCTCGCGCGGCGCATCGGCGCCGTGGCGGAACGGATCAGGCCCGACGTCCTGCACGCGCACTCGCCGGCGCTCAACGGCCTCCCGGCACTGCGGGTGGGCCGGCGTCTGGGCGTGCCGGTGGTCTACGAGGTCAGGGCCTTCTGGGAGGACGCGGCCGTCGACCATGGCACAAGCCGCGCCTGGGGGCTGCGCTACCGGTTGACGCGGCAGCTGGAGACGTTCGTGCTTCGGCAGGCGGACGCCGTCACCACGATCTGCGAAGGACTCAAGCGCGACATCGTCGCGCGGGGCGTTCCCGAAGCGAAGGTGACGATCATTCCGAACGGGGTAGACGTGGGCGCGTTCGCGCCAGGGGGACGCCCCGATGAGGCTTTAAGAGAGGAGCTCGGACTCAAGGACGCCACGGTGATCGGCTTCATCGGCTCCTTCTACGCCTATGAAGGCCTCGATGTCCTGCTGCGGGCGCTTCCCAAGGTGCTCTCACGCGAGCCCAGCGCCCAGGTGCTCCTGGTCGGGGGCGGGCCGCAGGAAGCGCGCCTCAAGGCACTCGCCCTCGAGATGGGAATCGCGCCGAGGGTGCGCTTTTGCGGACGCGTTCCCCATGGCGAAATCAGCCGCTACTACAGTCTCGTCGACATCCTCGCCTATCCTCGCGTGCCTTTGCGCCTCACCGAGCTCGTCACGCCCTTGAAGCCCCTCGAGGCCATGGCCCAGGGAAAGCTCCTCCTCGCCTCGAGCGTCGGCGGGCATCGCGAGCTGATCCGCGACGGCGAGACGGGCCTGTTGTTCGAGGCCGGCGACCCCGACGCGCTCGCGGATGCGCTCCTCGCCGCGCTCGACCGGCGGGGCGAGTGGCCGAGGATACAGCATGCCGCCCGCCGCTTCGTCGAAACCGAACGCAACTGGCCCGACAGCATCAGTCGCTACCGGGACGTGTACGCGTCGGCCCTGGGGAGCTGCGCATGAGGACCGCGCGCTTTTCCGTCGGGCTGGTGGGCCCGCTTCCCCCCCCGCACGGGGGGATGGCGAATCAGACCCGCCAGCTCGCCCTCCTGCTCGAGCAAGAGGGCGTCCCGGTGGAACTCGTTCAGGTCAACGCGCCCTATCGGCCCGGTTTCGTGGCGCGCCTGCGCGGCGTACGGGCCGCGGCCCGCCTTGTGCCCTACCTGGGTCGCTTATGGCGGATGACGAGCCGCGTCGATCTCATCCACATCATGGCCAATTCCGGCTGGTCATGGCACCTCTTCGCCGCACCCGCCGTATGGATCGCCAAGCTGCGCGGCAAGCCCGTGGTGGTGAATTACCGGGGCGGCGAGGCAGGCGCGTTCTTCAGCCGCTCCATGCGCTGGGTCGCCCCCACGCTCAAGCGCGCCGATGCGATCGTGGTCCCGTCCGGATTTCTTGAAGGCATCTTCAGGCGTCATGGCTTCACGCCCAAGATCGTGCCCAACATCGTGGACCTCGTCCGCTTCACGAAACGCCCCGGAAACCCCGAGGAGGCGGCCAAGCAACGCCGCTGCCACTTGCTCGTCACCCGCAACCTCGAGCCGCTGTATGACAACGCCACCGCGATTCGCGCCTTGGGCCTCATACGCGCGCGATTTCCCGAGGCCCGCCTGACGCTGGCCGGCACCGGCCCCGAGGAAGGCCGGCTCCGAGCACTGGCCGCCCAGCTAGGCCTGTCCGCTGCCGTCACGTTCGCGGGCGCCATCGACAACGAGAGGATGCCGGCCCTCTATCAGTCAGCCGGCGTGGCATTGAATCCGAGTCGCGTCGACAACACCCCCATCTCGCTCCTCGAAGCGCTGGCGAGCGGCGTTCCGGTCGTCTCCACCGACGTCGGGGGCATTCCCTATCTCGTCACGCGGGACGAAAGCGCGCTGCTCGTGCCCCCAGACTCGCCGCACGCGATGGCCGAGGCCACCCTCAAGATCCTCGACGATGAGCGGCTTGCCGAAAGGCTCGCGGCGGCCGGCCGGCTCGTCGCGCGCCAGCACGGGTGGCCATCCGTGCGGGACAGACTCCTCGCGACGTATGCCCACGTCTTGGGCAAGTCCATGCGGGGGTCCTATGGGAGTTGAACGCGCCCTTTATACGCGGCTCGTTTCCGGCGTGCTTTTTCCGGCGCACGAGCGCCTGAAAGGCCACGCCACGGTGGAGCTCCGTCGGGCGCTCGAGGCGAGCCAATGGTGGCCGCGCAGCCAAATCGAGACGCTCCGGCTCGATCGCCTCAAGGCCTTTCTGTCCGCCGCACAGGCGGATGTGCCCTACTATGCCGAGCTATTCGCCCGCCTGGGATTTCATCCGGAGAAGATGCATTCGATCGCCGCGCTCGGTCAGCTTCCCACGCTGACCAAGGCGACGATCCGCGCCAATTTCCCGCGGCTCGCAAGCCGCCGCGCCGAGGGACTCAGGGAGTTCAACACCGGCGGGTCAAGCGGCGAACCGCTCATTTTCGGCCTCGGACGGGATCGCGTGGCGCATGACGTCGCGGCGAAGTGGCGGGCCACCCGCTGGTGGGATGTCGATGTCGGCGATCCGGAAATCGTGCTGTGGGGCTCCCCCATCGAGCTTAACGCCCAGGACCGCCTGCGCGGCCTTCGGGACCGGTTGTTCCGCACCCGGCTTCTGCCCGCCTTCGAGATGTCGGAGACCCGGCTCGATGGCTTCCTGCACGCCATCCGGGGTCGCCGGCCGCGGATGCTCTTCGGCTATCCGTCTGCGCTGGCCCTGGTGGCACGCCATGCCCGCGCTCGCGGCCAGCGGATGGACGATTTGGGCATCAGGGTCGCTTTCGCCACCGCGGAGCGCCTTTACGACGAGCAACGGAACGGGATCGAAGAGGTCTTCGGCTGTCGCGTCGCCAACGGATACGGCGGTCGTGACGCGGGTTTCGTCGCGCATGAGTGCCCGAATGGGGGCATGCACATCACGGCGGAGGACGTCGTGGTGGAGATCGTCGATGCGCAGGGGCACCCCGTGCCCGCAGGCCAATCGGGGGAGATCGTCGTGACCCATATGGGCAGCGGGGACTTCCCGTTCATCCGCTACCGCACGGGCGATGTCGGCGCGCTCGCGCGGAAAAGTTGCCCTTGCGGAAGAGGGCTTCCCCTGCTGGAAAAAATAGAGGGACGCACCACGGACTTCATCGTCGCCGCAGACGGCACGGTCATTCACGGGCTTGCGCTCATCTACACGGTACGCGCGCTTCCCGGGGTGAAGGCCTTCAAGATCGTCCAGGAGGACGTCGAGCACGTGCGCGTCTTGCTGATGGCCGAGCGCGATTTTGCCTGGGGTCCCGGACGCGAGGCGATCGTGCGCGATTTCCAGCGGCGGCTCGGCCCTGCCACCCGGGTCGAAGTGGAACCGGTGGACGCCCTCCCGGCAGAGCGCTCGGGAAAATATCGCTACGTCGTCAGCCACGTGGCGGCATGCAAATGGTAGGCGCGCCCGACAAGGCCGCGGCCGGTGCGGCCGCAAACACCGTCCGCAAGTCGCTCGCGATCTCGTTCGCCGAACGCTACTCGGCGCTCGTCCTGCAATTCGTGTCGACGGTCATCATCGCGCGGCTGCTGACGCCAGCCGAGATCGGGGTCTTTTCGGTGGCGGCGGTCCTCACCACCTTGGCGCACACCCTGCGCGACTTCGGCGTAGGACAGTATGTCATCCAGGAGAAGGCGCTCACGACCGAACGCCTGCGCGCCGCATACGGGGTGGCCATCGCGAGCGCCTGGGTGGTGGCCGCCGCGCTGGCCGCCTTGAGCGCCCCGGCCGCCTGGTTTTATCACGCGCCGGGCGTGGGACGTGTGATGCGGGTGTTCGCGCTCAATTTCGTGCTCCTGCCCTTCGGTAGCGTCTCGCTCGCCCTGTGGCGCCGCGAGATGAACTTCGCCGCCGCGTACTACATCAAGATCTCGGGTGGGCTCGTGCAGGCGGCGACCTCCATTGCCCTCGCCTTTGCCGGCTTCAGCTACATGAGTCTCGCCTGGGGCGCGGCGGCGGGAATCGCGGTGACGGTCGTCGCGGCGCACATCCTGCGGCCGCCCAATATGCCGTGGCTGCCTGCCGCAAGCGGACTTCGGGGCGTGCTCTCGTTCGGCGGCATGACCTCCAGCGCCGTGCTGGTCAAGGATCTCGGCGCCGGAGCGCCCGACCTCATCCTCGGGCGCGTGCTGGGGATGGGACCGGTCGGCATCTATGCCCGAGCCGTCGGACTCGTCCAGCTCTTCGAGCGCTATGTGAGCTCCGCGGTGCTCGGGGTCATGCTGCCCCACCTTGCCGCCAAGCAGCGCGGCGGCGAAGCGCTCAAGGAGCCCTATCTGCGCGCGCTCACGATGGTGACAGGCATCGCATGGCCTTTCCTGGGTGTCCTCGCGCTCCAAGGCGTTGCGGCAGTGCGCCTGTTGTACGGGCCGCAATGGGGCGCCTCCGTTCCGGTGGTCAAGGTGCTGTGCGCGGGCGCGGCGGTCAACGTCCTGTCCTATTTCGCGGGACAGGCGCTGCTCGCGGCCGGGGCGCCGCGCACCAACATGGCGCTCCAGTTCGTCGTCCAGCCGGCGACCGTCGCCTTCGAACTGGTCGCGGCCCGCTTCGGGCTCGTGCCGCTTGCGCTGGCGGCGTCATTAGGGGCTCTCACGGGGTTCTTCGTGTCGACCCGTTTCCTGCACCGGCACATCGGACTCACCTTTGGGGACGTGGGGCGCGCCACTGGACGCAGCGCAGCGCTTGCGCTGTTCGCGATGGCCGGACCCGCGGCGCTTTCGCTGGTGCAAGAGGGCTCTGGCACGAACGTCGCGGGGCCTTTCGCGCTGGCGATCCTTGGGGCGGCCATGGGGTGGGGGATCGGGCTTTTCGCCTTGTCCCACCCACTCAAGAGCGAAGTGCTGCCGGTGGTGACACGGCTGCGCAGACTGACCCGGCTCTCCGGCACTTGAGCCCCGGGCGCCGAGGATGAAGGAGGAACCCATGACCCTAGAGACGCACAGCCGCGAGGCGAACCGGGCGCAGTCGCATCTGCAGACCCTGCCCGCGTTTACCGACCTCGCCTGCGAGCCTTTCTTCATCGTCGGCTTCCAGCGAAGCGGAACCACACTGCTTCGAATGATGCTGAACGCGCACCCGGCGCTCGCCATTCCCCACGATTCGGGAGAGTTGTGGTCCTCCTACCGGGAAGCGGCCCATAACGCGCTCGGCAGCGAGCAGGCGGTGCGCGGCTTCATGGAACGGTTGGCCCGCGATGCGCGCATCCGCGCCTGGACGACGGAATTGCCGGGAGCGATGCTTTTTGCGCCTCCGCTGCCCACCGACTTCGCCGGGGTCATGCGGCGCTTTCACGGCGTCTATGCCCACCTGCAAGGGAAACCCCGGTGGGGCGACAAGAACACCGGCAGCCTCGTCGAACTCGATCGCCTGAACGCCCTCTTCCCCGCATCCAGGTTCATTCATCTGGTCCGGGACGGGCGCGATTGCGCCTTGTCGCACATGAGCAAGGAATATGTCTATGGCTACCCCAACGTGCTCCGGGTCGCCCGTGAATGGCGCGAGCAGGTCGGCTTGTGCCGGAAAATGGGCGCCATGCTGCCGAGCACGCGGTACATGGAGGTCCGCTACGAGGACCTCGTCCAGGCCCCGCCCGCTTGCCTCGCCCAAGTGTGCACGTTCCTGGACATCGCCTACACGCCGGAAATGCTGAACTACACGAGCCAGGTCAAGCGCTTCGTTCCCGATGAAAAGCTGGGGCTTTGGCCCCTCCTCGACAAGCCGCCGGTGGCGTCAAACGTGGCGAAGTGGAAACGCCATATGCGGGCAGCCGACCGCGCCGTCTTCGAACGGCACGCCGGCTCGCTGTTGCACGAACTGGGCTACGAGACGCTTGTGCCGCCGGTGACCGAAGGGCGCTGGCTGGAGCTGTGGTACGAGCTTCACAGCCGACTCGCCTGGCGGCTGCGGGCGAGCCGGCAGTGATCCCTCACAACAAGATGACCGCAAGAGATCGGGGGTCGTGACATGGCTGTTGAACGCTGGAAGGAAATCGCGCGGGACGCGCTTGGCCGACGCCATCCGGTGGCAGCCCGGCAGACCCATCTGCAGGAGGCGATGGCTTGGCTTTGCCGGGCGCAGGACGCCACCGGAACGGGCGGAGTCTCCCGTTCCTACGCGCTGCGCTGGATGCCCTCGCACCACCGCAGAGGGTGGCTTGCCGCCTACCCGGAGACGACGGGCTACATCATCCCGACCTTCATCGCCTATGCGCGCCTGACCGGCGACGAAGCATATCGCGCGCGTGCGCTCAGGATGGCCTCCTGGGAGGCGGATGTGCAGATGGACAGCGGCGCCGTCCAGGGAGGGGTCATCGATTTTCCCGCGAGCCCGGCCATCTTCAACACCGGCCAGGTACTTTTCGGTTGGGCCGCCGGGTACCGGGAAACGGGCGAGGCGCGCTTCCGCGACGCGGCCATCCGCGCCGCCGACTTCCTGGTGTCCGCGCAGGACGCCGACGGCGCCTGGCGCCGGCACGGCTCGCGCTACTCCCGCCCAGGGGTGAACGTCTACGACGCACGGACCGCCTGGGGGCTGCTGGAGGCTCACCGCATCACGGGCGAGGCGCGCCACCGGGATGCCGCGGTGCGCAATCTCGAGTTCGCGCTCGCGCAACAGAAGCCCAGCGGCTGGTTCGCCCAGTGCTGCCTCGACGACGACGAGCGCCCACTGCTGCATACGCTCGCCTACACCATGGAGGGGCTGCTCGAATCGGGCATGATCCTGGAGGAATCACGCTACGTGGACGCCGCGACGCGCGCCGCCGAGGCCCTCCTCCGGCGCCAGCGCGCGGACGGGGGCTTGCCCGGACGCTTCGATGCCCATTGGCGGCCGCAGGCGCGCTTCAGCTGCCTCACGGGCGATGCCCAAACGGCGATCGTCTGGCTTCGCCTGCACGCGATTACGCGGGACGCGCGCTACTTCGAGGCGGCGCGACGCCTGAACGATTATGTCGCGAGCACGCAGGATCTCGTCGCGGAGAACCCGGGCATCCGGGGCGGCATCAAGGGGTCCTTCCCCATCTGGGCCGAGTATGGGAGCTACGAGTACTTGAATTGGGCGGCGAAATTCTTTGCCGACGCCGCCATGCTGGAATTGGCGGCGTGCACGGGGCCGGGCGTCCAACGCACCGGCGACGACGTCGCAATGACCGGAAGCCGATGCTATGCGTGACCTGCCGCGGGCCGATGAACCCCGCCTCACCCTCTGCTCGGTGTCTTTCCACAACGCACGCCACCTGGCACTCAACCGGCGGCTCGCCGCCAGGCTCGCCGGCACCGGCGCCCTGCCCTGGGTGGTCGCCGAAAACACGCCCCCCGGCGGACAGGACAGGCTGCATGAGGACGCCGAGAGCTTCAAGGTGATCCCCGGGGTGGACGCCGGCCACCGCCCCAACTATCAGCATACCGAAGCCTTGCAGCGGTGCCTCGAACATGTCGAGACGCGCTTTCTGCTCGTGCTCGATCCTGACTTCTACCTGCTGCAGCCCGGATGGGCCACGACCGTGCCGGCCTATATGCTGGAGCACCGCCTGGCGTTCTTCGGCGTCCCCTGGCACCCCAAGCACCTGGACAAGTACCGCTACTTTCCGTGCGTGCATTGCATGTTCATCGACCTGGCTCAGGTCCCCGTCGATCGCCTCGATTTTAGGCCGGCCTGCGCCGACCGGAGCGAAGCCGCCTCGCCGCGGCGGAGCGGACGGCTGGCCGACATCGGGCGCATGTTGACGCTTCAGGGCCGACGCAAGAACTACCGCGATACGGGCACCCGCCTGTACCGCGAGTTCGCCCGTCACCCGACGCTCATGCACGAATGCGCGACGCCGGTCTATCGGCTACCCGAGGACTTTCCCGGGACCGCCAATCCGCTGTCCCCTCGGGCACGCCTGTTCGAGGCCCTCCTACCGGACAGTCTGTGCTATCTCCCGAAAAGGAAGGATTCGTACACCCGGACAGGCTTTCGCGAGACCACCGGCTTCACCCTGCCCCCCCATTGGGAGGAATTCATGTGGGATGCGGCGCCCTTCGGGTTTCATGTGCGTCGCAACGCCGCCAAGGGCGGGCGCGACGAGAACGCGGAGCTTGCCCTTTTGGAGGATGCGCTCGACGCGCTGGCCTTCAAGGGCGGCATGAAGACACGGCAGCCGGGCCGTACGCGCAGCCCCGCGGCACCATGCCGCGGCACCACGGCCGATCAGCAAAAATAACCCCCCTCGCGGGACGTTTCTCCGGCGCGCGGTTGAATCGAACGCCGCACGACATGTTTTTTCATCGAACAAGGAGTTTCCGTGAGCACAAACGCCGTCCTCCATGCCCTCAAGGCGCGCCTGGGCGCAGGGCGCCTCGCGCGGCTGCGCACCGTCAAACGCCGGGCGCTGGGCCTGATGTTTCGCAACGACCTTATTGCGCTCGCCAAGCTGCATGGCACCGACAAATGGAATACGCACTGGTATGCCCAGCACTATGCCCGGCACTTCCTCCCGCTGCGGACGCAGCGCGTCAATCTGCTGGAGATCGGGGTAGGCGGCTACAACGACCCGCGTGCGGGGGGCATGTCCCTTCGCATGTGGAAGGACTACTTCAAGCGGGGACACATTCATGGGCTCGACGTCTATGACAAGTCGCCGCTCGAGGAAGCGCGCATCCGCATCTTCCGCGGCAGCCAGAACGACCCCGATTGCCTTCGGCGCGTCGCCCGGGAAATCGGCCGCCTGGACATCGTCATCGACGACGGCAGCCATATCAACGAGCACGTGATCACCAGCTTCGACACCTTGTTTCCGCTGCTTGCCGAGGGCGGCATCTACGTGATCGAGGACACGCAAACCTCCTATTGGCCCGAGTATGGCGGCTCCAGCACCCGCTTCGATGGCCCCCACACCATGCTCGGGCGCGCCAAGAGCCTTGTCGAGAGCGTGAATCACGAGGAGATCATCCGCCCGGGCGTGCCCCCCTCGTACTTCGACCAGCACGTCGTGCGGCTCGAGTTTTGCCACAACATGGCCTTCGTCTACAAAGGGCGCAACAACGAAGGCAGCACGGTCCTCAAGGGGAACGCATGGCCCGCCGATCGGGCAACCCGCTCCTATGACGATGTCCAAAAGCCGAAGGACGCCGCTTGCACCGCCGCGCGCTGAGAATGACGCATCACTCGCCCGCCCGGATGCATGCACGCGCCTGCCGGCCCCTCATGGAAAAGCCGCATGCTGTTTAACTCGTATGGATTCATTTTCCTCTTTCTGCCCGCCGCCCTGGGGCTCTTCTTCGGCATCGCGCGCGGCCGGCCGCGCGCGGCCGCAGGGCTTCTCGTGGGCGCGTCCTTGTTCTTTTACGGCTGGTGGAATCCCGTCTACCTTGTCCTGCTGGCAGGATCGATCTTGTTCAACTATGCCGTCGGCGCGGGCCTCGGACACGCGCGCCTTCGGGGCCAGGCCATGCGCGCGAAGTGGCTTCTGCGGCTGGGGGTGGGCGGCGATCTGGCCCTTCTGGGCTACTTCAAGTATGCGCACTTCTTTCTCGCCAGCCTTCGCCCCTTGGTCCCCGCGCTCGCCCATGCGGGCACCATCGTGCTGCCGCTCGGGATTTCCTTCTTCACCTTCACCCAGATCGCCTTCCTGGTCGATGTCTACCAGGGCAAGGCCAAGGAATACAATTTCCTGCACTACGCGCTGTTCGTCACCTATTTCCCCCATCTCATCGCAGGCCCCATCCTTCACCACAGCGAAATGATGCCCCAGTTCGCCCAGGCGAAGACCTATCGGGTCGATCATGAAAACCTGGCGGTCGGCCTGACGATGTTCGCCATCGGTCTTTTCAAGAAGGCGGTGCTCGCCGACGGCATCGGCGCCCATGCGATCCCGATCTTCCGGGCCGGCGCCGAGGGCCATCCGTTGACCTTCTTCGGCGCGTGGGCGGGCGCACTGAGTTACACGTTTCAGCTGTACTTCGACTTCTCGGGTTATTCCGACATGGCCATCGGCCTGTCCAGGCTTTTCAACATCACGTTGCCGCTCAATTTCAATTCCCCCTACAAGGCGGCCAACATCATCGATTTCTGGCGGCGCTGGCACATGACCCTCTCGCGCTTCCTGCGCGACTACCTGTATATCCCCCTGGGGGGGAACCGCCGCGGAAAGATACGCCGCTATGTCAATCTCATGGTGACGATGCTCCTCGGCGGGTTGTGGCATGGCGCCGGCTGGACCTTCGTCGTTTGGGGCGGGCTGCATGGCGTCTATCTCGCCATCAACCATGCCTGGCGCGCGGGGCGGCAAGCGCTGGGGAAGGACCCGTCCGGAACGACACCGCTGGGGCGAGGCCTTGCCTGGGCGTTGACGTTCTTGGCGGTCGTGGCGGCCTGGGTGTTTTTCCGGATGCCGACTTTCCAGGGGGCGGTCGACATGCTCTCGGGCATGGCGGGGCTGAACGGCATATCGATACCCGAGGCTCTGGCGGCCCACCTGGGCTCGCTCGCACCGGTGGCGCAGCAGATGGGCATCAAGGTCGACCTCGGAGGCGGGGCCGACTTTCTCGCCACCTACGCGTGGATCGCGGCGCTTTTTGCGATAGCGGTGTGGGCTCCCAATTCACAGGAGCTGGTTGCCGCCTATGCCCCGGCACTCGGCTTCGGACGCGCGGCTTCGCACGAAGTTGGGCAGTCAGGCTGGACCCGGAGGCTGCGCTTCCAACTCTCGCGGCGCTGGGCGTTTGCCACAGCGCTATGCACCGCCTGCGGGATCCTGTCGCTCAATCATGTCACCCAATTTCTCTACTTCCAATTCTGAACCCATGCGCGCCGCCTGCCTCCCCTGCTCCGCCCGAGACTTCCTTGGTCACTGGTTGCGTTTCGTTGCAGCCATCGTGGGCGCCGTAGCGCTCATCAACGCGACGGTGGACCCATACGGCCTTTATCGTTTCGTCACCCTGACAGGATTCAACCGCATCAAGCCCGAGGCGGAAAACAGCGCGCGGCTCGTCAAAGCGTATGCCCTGGAGCACGTGCGCCCGCGGACCCTCATCGTTGGAAATTCGCGCGTCGAAGTGGGCCTCGACCCCCGCGCCCCCGCCTGGCCGGCACGGGACCGTCCGGTCTACAACCTCGGGCTGCCCGGCACCGGGCCGTACATCGAGCTGCGCTACCTGCAGGACGCGCTGGCTTTGCATCGGCCGAAGCTCATCGTCCTCGGCGTCGATTTCATGGACTTCCTCGTCAATCCCGATTCGAAGGCAAGCTTCCCGCCGCCTCGCGGGCATTACGAGCGGCGACTCCTCGTCAACTACGACGGGACACCGAACAGGATGCGCTATCTGCAACAGGCCAAGGATACGGCCGCCACGTTGTTTTCGCTCAATGCGTTGACCGCTTCCGTGGAGACGCTCTTCGCGCAGTGGCAGACCTATCCCGCGAACATGACCCGGATGGGCTTCAACCCCATGACCGACTATGCGGGGTACGTCCACGCCAGCGGGCACTATCCTCTTTTCCTGCAGCGCGACACCGAGAATGTGAAAGACTACGTGGACGGCCCCAAAGGACTCACGCTCGGCCAGACGGGAACGTCGCCCGCCTTCGACGCCTTGTGGCAAATGATCGAGCTGTGCCGCGCTCACCACATCAAATTGGTGCTCCTCATCTACCCGTATCACGCGCACCTGCTCGAGACCTTCAAGGCAACGGGCCTGTGGCCCCAATTCGAGGCTTGGAAAAGACGGGTCGTCGACATGGTGGCCTTGGATGCCCGCATGCATCCTTCCGAGAAGGCATTTGCGCTTTGGGATTTCAGCGGATACAACCGGCTGACCGACGAAGCGATACCTCCTGAGGGCAGTACGCGGCCGATGCGCTGGTACTGGGAGGCAGGGCATTTCAAGAAGGCGCTGGGGAACCTGATGCTGGACAGAATATTCGGACGGCGCCCGCCATTCCCGTTGCCGAACAGCTTCGGAGTCAGGCTCGGCCCCCGAAACATCGATACCCGGCTGGCGGCGATTCGCCTTTCGCAACACCGCTACGAGGCCACGCATCCCCAGGACGTCGCCGAAATCGCACGGCTCGCCCGGGCGGCCTCGTCTGGCACACGCCCCGGCGCGACCATGACGGCCGGGCACTTCGCGCCTTTTATCTTTTAAGGCGTCTGCGCACGCGTCGTGCCGGCACATGGTCACGCGCCGAGGAGAGGGCCCTCACAAGGGGGATCCCCATGCGTGTATCCGTTCACTGCTGGGCGGTTGCCCGGCGATAAACACGTTTCGTTCGGGCCAAACGACGCTTCGACCGTCAAGCCAGCGCAACTCGCCTGCCGCGTCTTCAGCCTGTCGTGCCCAGAGCAACGCCCCTTCGAACCGGATGCCGAAGGCTTCGACGGCCTCGTCCGCCGGCGCGTGGTTCAGCAAGAGACAGTCCACCCAGTGCGGCGTGCTCACCCTGAAGGCGAGCCCGGCTTCGCCGATGCGCATCGCTTCTATCCGCGCATCTTCCAATGCCGAACATCCGATCAGGGTCGCGACGGGTGCCGCGCCCGGCTGGACACGGGCCCGAATCGCGAGGGCCGGCACACGCAGGCCATAGGCGGGGGACACCCATCCCGCCACGGGGTCAAGGCTCCCGCGAAACGTGGCCCACTCGGACAAGCCGTCACTGAGCACAAGGGTCAAGCGCGAGCCTCCTGCGCTGACGGTCACGTGACGGGGACTTTTCTCATCGATGCGCACCTGTGCCCCGAACTGGAACGAAAGGTGGGCCGCAGTTTCAAGCCCGTCGGGCATCACGTCGTAGACCAACCAGTAGCGCTCCGGCACCTGGACGATGCCGCGCCGATGCCCCAGATAGGGGGCGCTTCCCCGATTCACGGCCTCCACCCAGGCAAGGCCTTGCCCTTCCCGATGCACGGACGTGTCCACGCGCGTGGCCACGTCATGCGCCCGGAAGTCCCCCGCCGGCGATCCCAGCGGGTCGAAGCCCTCGATCGACAGGCCGCTATGGGCGGACGGACCGAGGAAGTGGCCCCGCCAATCGACCGCCGCCGACGGCGTGCGACGATAGCTGTAAGTGCCCGGCTCGACAATGAACGGCACGCCATCGAGGGTCAGATAGACCGTGAGCAAGTCCGCGTGCATGTGGCCCCCGCTCGCCTCGACGCCGGGCGCGGGTCCGGTGCGAAAAACGAGCGTGGCCTTCGACCCGGGCTCAGGGAAGGCGTAGTATCCGCCTATGGGATAGGCATGCACGCCGGGCCGGTGCGCCGTCGCCCCTGCGGGCATTGTGCCCCCCAGGAGCCAGAACGCGGTTTCGGCATCGCGCCCATGCGCGCCCGCCGCCTCGCCACACCGGCCAAAAATCGCCCCCGCAAGGCGAGCGAAGTCGCCCTGCCCCGCGAAGGCGCCAAAAGGGAACAAACCGTCGCCCGTCCCATCCCCCAGGTCAAGCCCATCGTCTTCCGTCCCGTTGATCTCGCACTGGAAAGCCAACATGCGCTCGAAGCGCTCCGCCAGCCCTTCGGGCAGCGCCAATCCATTCGCGCGGTTGAGCAGGAGGTATGCGGCCATGCTCTCGCAAGCCATGCGATGGTAATGCATGGAGAACTCGAAACCTGAGCCGTCATCGAAGATCTGTCGCCGAATCTCCCGCAACCAGATCTCCTCGCCACGCCGCCGCCAGCCGGGAGACTCCGCAAACTCGGGAAACAAGAAGCCCACGTACCACAGAAAGAACGCGCTCACGAGCAAATGATTGTTCGGACACGACCGCGCCAGTTCCTTGGAAACGTAGCGGGCATCGACTAGTATTACCTTGAGTATCGATACAATGAGATCCTGTGCCTCTGTCGGCGAGGCCGCGAGGAAAGCCAGGACCCAGGTGAGCGCGATGGAGCGCTGGACGGCAACCAGATCGCTCGCGTAGCCCGGCGGATCGGTCCTCGCTTCGGTCGAAGCCATCCAGGATGACACAATCCGGGAGAGCGCCGGACCATGGTCCGCGCCGTAGAGGACCGAGAGCGCGAGCCGCGGCGCAAAGAAAAACCGATGGGGCTTCAAGAGGTAGAGGGCATCGCCCCCGGGGCCCCGCTTCAGGCGATCCCAGGCAAGATCGGCGCCGAGGTCGGCTTGCGTGCCGTAGACGGTGAAGGTATGCCTTGCCTCTTGAGCCGCGAGCGCCATCGCGCTCTCCCGCCAAGCGGGAAAACGGGCCTCGATCGTGGCAAGCGCCTGGCTGATGCCCGGGGAATCGATGAAGAAGCGCGGAGCCGTCCGCCCGCGCAGATAGGCCGCAAGTGCGCATCTTGCCGAGCGGTCCCCGTCGTCGAGGGAGAGGCGTGCCGCCGCCCCCAAGGAGGCGTACAACGCCGCGTCCGACGGGAAGCGGATACGCAGCGCGCGGCGGGCGAAGGGCCATCTCCGACGCCAGGCCTCACTTGTTTCTCGGAAAAGATTCAAAACGTTCAACATGGGCGCGCAGGCTGTCCTAACAATCATGCTTGACCCGGAAAAACGATAACGCGACATGACATCCGCACGCGAGCAGGGATCAGCGCCGTTCTTCGTGGTGGGGGCGCAGCGATCGGGCACCACGATGCTCCGGCTCATGCTCAATGCGCACCCGAGATTGTGCGTACCGTTCGAGTCCGGGTTCATTATAGACTTCCATGACCGCCGCGATGGCTATGGCGAGCTCGCCGTCAAGGATAACGCCGCCCGCCTGCTGGACGAGATCGCGGCGCACCCGAAGGTCAGGAAGGGCGGACTCGTCACCGATCGCGACGCCATCCTCGCCCGCCCGATCCGCGGTTACGCCGATCTCGTCGACGCCATCTTCTCCGTCTACGCCGAGGAAAGAGGAAAGCCACGCTGGGCGGACAAGACGCCCTGGTACGTGACCGAGATCGACAAGCTGTGGGGGCTTTTTCCTTCAGCACGCATCATCCATCTCGTGCGCGATGGGCGCGATGTCGCCCTGTCGCTGCGCAGCCTGGACTGGGGCTCACGCCACCTGCCTCGCGTTGCGGCCGATTGGCGCTGGAAGACCACCCTCGCGCACAAGGTGGGTTCCGTGGTGCCGGAGCGTTTTCTGGAGGTGCGCTACGAGGATTTGGTGCTTCAAACGCAACCCACGCTGGAACGGATTTGCGCGTTTGTCGGCGAGGCGTTTGATCCAGGCATGCTCGCGTTCCATCGGAATGCCGAGCAGGAGATGCCGCAAGACAGCGTGAAATATCACCGGAACTCGGTGCGTTCGCCGAACAAGGAAAAGGTCTACGCCTGGAAGGAACGCATGTCGTCCGCCGACCGGATCATTTTCGAGCAGATCGCCGGCGCCGAGCTGTCGCTTTTCGGCTATGAACGCGAAAACCGGCCCAGCACTTGGATGAGCCGGATCAAGAACGTCTATTATTGCGCCAAGCGCTGGTGAGCCGCGAGCCCGTCTATGCGCCACGCCTTGGTCATCGCCTTTCACTACCCGCCCGAAGCCAGCAGCAGCGGCGTCCTGAGGACCCTCAAGTTCACCCGTTATCTGCCCGACTACGGATGGCGGGCCACGGTGGTGACCCTGCGCCGCGACGCGTATGAGACGACCGACCCCGGGCTGGAAGCCCAGATCCCGGAAGCGGTGCGCGTGGTGCGCACCGGCTACCTCAACACCAAGCGCCATCTGGCCGTCGGCGGGCGCTATCCCGCCCTCCTCGCCACCCCCGATCGCTGGATCGGATGGCTCCCCTGGGCGGTCGCAGCCGGACGGCGCATCCTGCGCGAGGATCCTGCGCAGATCGTCTATTCGACAAGCCCCCATGCCACCGCGCATCTGATCGGCGCTCGCCTTTCCCGTGCGGCGGGGCTCCCCTGGGTAACGGACTTCCGTGATCCGTGGTACGAGGAGCCGCCCGAACCCGGGACTCCGGCGATCGTCCATTGGTCCTCGCGGCGACTGGAAAGAAACAGCATCGCGCGGGCCAGCCATGTCGTCACCAGCACGGCGCACCTCGGGGCCATGCTGCGAGGCCGTTATCCCGGCGAACCCGCGGGGAAATTCACGACCATCGTCAACGGCTTCGACGAGGCCGACTTCGGCGGACCCCGGGGACACCGTCCGCGCGGCGACGGCAAGCTGCTCTTTGTGCACACGGGCAACATCAATGCCCAGTTTCGTGACCCGCGTCCCTTGTTCCGGGCGATCCGCGCCCTCGACGGCCGCATCGATACGTCGGCGCTTGCTTTTCGCTTCATCGGCGCGGGCGAGTTCGGCGAATCCGCCGCCATGTCGCAATGCCTCGCCGAGACCGGGCTGACAAGCCGAGTCGCCTTCCTGCCGCGAACCGCGTACGCCGCGGCCCTGGACGAGCTCGCCCAGGCTGACGTGGGCTTGCTGCTGCAAGCCTCCGAAGACACCACCGGCCTCGTTCCGGCAAAACTCTACGAGTACCTGAGAAGCGGCAAGCCGGTGCTTGCCCTGACCCTGCCCGGAGCCAGTGCCGAGGTGCTCGCGGAAACCTCGGGCGGTTGGGCAGTCAACCCCCTCGACGGCTCCGCGCTGAGCGCAGCGCTCCTTGAGATTCACCGTTTTTGGTCGGCCGGGACGCTTGAGCGCTGCTGCGCGAAGCCGGACGCGCTCGCCCCCTTCGATCGTCGACGGCTGACCGGCAAGCTCGCCGACATCTTCCAATCGCTGGCGGCAAAGGACTAAGCATGGCTGGAAGCACGGGACGAGACGCAAGCGGCCGGAATGTTGTCCCGACGACACCGATGCCCGCCTCCGAAGCGCGCTGGCGCACCCTGTTCGAGGGTTTTGCGCGCGAGGGCGAAGACGACGCGGCCATCGCCGGTTGGTCGCCCACCGGGCTTGCGGCGCGCTTTCGGAACTTTGCGCGGCTGTGGCCAGGCGATGTCGCAGGCAGCCGATGGCTGGATGCGGGGTGCGGCGCGGGCACCTACGCCCGCTTCCTCGCCAGCCGCGGCGTCCAAGTCATCGGCGTCGATTATTCCCTGCCCACCCTGGCCAAGGCGAAAGCAAAAGCGCCGGCGGGGCTGGCCTTCGCCGCGGCGGACGTCACCCGACTTCCCTTCCGGCCCGGAAGTTTCCGAGGCGCGCTGTGCTTCGGCGTCACCCAGGCCCTCGCCGATTCGAATCGCGTCGTGCGGGCGCTTTGCGATGTGGTGGAACCGGGCGGCGAGGTCTGGGTGGATGCGCTGAATGGCTTGTGCCTGCCGAATTTGGCCGACCGGCTGGCCAGATGGTGGAAGGGCAAGCCGCCGCATGTCCGTTACGAGTCGCCCGGCAATCTGCGGCGCATCATGAGAACGTGCCGGATGCGCCATGTGCGGCTTTACTGGGTGCCGATCCTGCCCGAACGCTGGTCGCGTTGGCAGCCCGTCGTGGAAGCCCCCGCCGTCCGCCGCCTGTTGCGCCTCCTGCCCGGGTTCGCCGCCCTTTTCAGCCATGCGTTCGTGCTCTCGGGCCGGGTGGGAGAGCCCCCCAAATGAGGATGGCGAGCCCGCTCAAGGATGCCCTGTTCGCCGTGGCAAGCCATACGCTGCTGCCGCGCGGCACGCGCGGACGGGTGTCCATCCTCATCTATCATCGCGTCCTCCCGCATCCGGACCCGATTCGCGACGGGGAGATCGATGCCGCCACCTTCGACGCCCAGATGGCGATTCTCGCACAGCGCTTCGCGCCGCTGCCGCTCACGGAGGCGGTCGCCCGGCTGCGCGCGGGCACGCGCCTGCCCGAGCGTGCGGTGTGCGTGACCTTCGATGACGGCTATGCGGACAACGTCTCGGTTGCGCTGCCCCTACTGAAGCGCCATGGCATTCCGGCGACGTTTTTTGTCGCGAGCGGCTATCTGGATGGGGGGCGCATGTGGAACGACACGGTGATCGAAGCCATCGCCCGAAGCCCCCGCACAAGCCTGGACCTTGCCGGTCTTGGTTTGGGCGTGCTGTCCCTGGCGAACGCACAAGAACGCAAGGCCGCCATCAATGCGCTGCTTCCGGCGCTCAAGCATTTGCCCTGGGAGGAGCGCGAGTCGCACGCCAACGCCATTGCGCAGGCAGGCGGAGCGAGCCTCCCGGATGATCTCATGTTGCGCTCCGGCGACCTGCTCGCGCTCGCCTCCGCCGGCATGGACATCGGCGGCCATACCTGCAGCCACCCCATCTTGCGCAACCTCCCGCCGGTCCGCGCGGAACGCGAGATCGCCCGGGACCGCGATCGCCTGGCCCAAATCGTCGGCCGCCCGGTCACGCTCTTCGCGTATCCGAATGGCAAGCCGGGCAATGACTATCTTCCGGAACATGTCGCGATGGCCAAGGCCCTTGGCTTCGTGGCGGCGGTGTCGACAGTCCGCGGTGCTGCCGATCGGACGAGCGACCCCTATCAGCTGCCGCGCTTCACCCCCTGGGACAGGTCGCCGCGTCGCTTTGCCCTGCGCCTGTTGGACAACTTCAGGCGAACGCCCGACAGCCGGACCTGACCGAAACATTCCCAACCCGGAGCCACTCATTCATGGACCGCTGGATCGCTTTAGCCGCCCTCACCCTCGGCGCCCTTGGGGGCATCCCCCGCGCCGCAAACGCAGCGCTGCCATTTCCGAATCTGCCCACCAACCAATGGGTTCCCGTTCGCGTCACCTGCCGAGGCGGCCTCGCGTCCTACTTCAACGGCTGCCCAGCCCCGCGGGGCTGGCTCCAGTTGGCGTACGATACGCGGCGGCACCGGGTGGTCATGTTCGGCGGCAGCGGGGGATGGTATTACAACGATCTGTGGCAATTCAATCCGCTCACCCGGGTGTGGCGCCTCAAGATCCAGGATACGCGGCTTGCCGGGGAGAAGAAGAACTGGGCCATCTACCCTAAGGGCCGCGACAACCACGAATTCGTCTACGACCCCGTCCATGACGTCTTCTGGATGTATGGGGGGACCGGCGGCGGCGGCTTCTGGAAATTGAACGCCTCGACCGATGCCTGGACGCGGATGCCGGGACGCCATGATGGAAAATCACTGCCCAACGCCGCACTGGATCCGGGCTTCGCCCTCGACGCCGCCGACAACGAAATCCTGCTCTTCGGCGGTGAGCGGGCGAGCTATTATGACGGGACCTGGCTGTTCAACACCCAACAGCAGAAGTGGGAGCACCTCCATCCCAGCATCTCGCCGCCCGCCAGGGCGCAAACCGAAAATGCCATGGTCTATGACCCCGACGACAAGGAGTTCATCCTTTTCGGGGGCCTGACCACCCGGAGAGTCCTCCTCAACGACACCTGGGTTTTCAAGGTGGGTTCACGCACCTGGGTCCAGATGCATCCCCGCGTCTCGCCGCCGCCACGCGACCGCCACATGATGGTATACGACGAGGCCGACCGGCGAGTCATCCTGTGGGGTGGGGCTCCGACGGCCGATACCTGGGTGTACGATCCCCGCCGCAACACCTGGCAGGAAGTGCGCGCGGCCCAGGGAAGCTACAATGCCGCCTTGTCGCCGAAGGCCGCAGGGGTCTATTGTCCGGACCTGGACCTCACCGTCTACCGGGATCTTTCGGGCCAGGTCTATTTCTTCCGTCTCGACCTTTCGACGCTGAACCGCAAAGCGGCCGGCAACCCCCGCTGGTGACCCTAAATGAGCGCGATCGGGGCATTCGTGCCCCGGATGGCGCGCGCGGAACGTCGCCTTGGGCTAACTCAGACGCAACAGGAACATATGGGGATTGGCCGGAACCACCCCGCCCAGGAGTACGGTCTGGCGCGTACCCGGGTTGTAAACCATGCAGTTCGCCATGGGCTTGGCGACGCCGGGAATGTCGACCGGCAATTGCGCCCACCGGCCCGAGCCGATGTTGTAGATCCAGATTTGGGGTGGGAAATAGGCCCAGGAGCCGAATTTGGCGAAGACCAGGCTATTGTGCGACGCGTCGAACACGAAGTTCGTCTCTTCCATCCGGCCTGGATCGAAGCCCAATGGGCACACGTCGGTCATGCTGCGCTCGTCGATATCGTAGCGGCTTAGCTTCTTGTAGCGGTTGTCCATGCAATAGATGTGGCGACCGACCTTCGCCGTGTAGTTTCCCGACATATAGCGATTGCCGCCGAATGGGTATACCTTCCATCGCCCGGTTGCCGGGTAGAACACACAAGCGCTTTCGTTGTTGAACATGACAATGGAATCAGTCGCGTCGTCATATTGGGCGAATTTCCGCAAGCCGCCCATCGGGGGCAACGGATCTTGCGGCCCCACCGACCAGAGTCTCGTCGCCGGGTCGAAAGACATGACTTTGTCGTGCACGGTGTCGCCGCAGTTTCTCGCGGGCTCGATCGTGGCGAACTCAAACCCGGGCAACATCCAGAACACCTTGCGCTTGGTGTCGAACGTCCAGCCGACTTGAACAGGATGCAGCGGTTGAATTTCGCCGTGCGGCGCGCAATAAGGAAATTCCGAGCGCCACTGATTCGTGCCGACGTCATAGGAATAGAGCGCCTGCTGCCCCGACTCGTAGAATTGTGGAGGTCCGACGTAATCGCCGCCGCAAAAGTAGATGCGCTGGTTGACCGGATCCACGGCAAGCCGGGTGTGCTTCATTGCGCCCGTGGGTCCCGTTCCGACAACCGTGGGCATTCTTCTGACCTGCCAGGTCCCCGCGCTGCTCGGGAGCATCGGGGACGTGGCTGCGTGCACGAGAGCCTCGGGCAGCAACGAGGCGGCGATTCCGGACACCAATGCGGCATTGAAGCGTCTTCTGCTGGTCATCGACAATCTCTCCTCAAGTCAAGAAAGGCATCGGAACAGGCCACCGCAAGGACGACGAACGCCTTGTGCGCCGGTAGGCGATGCGCGCAAGCCTCTCGGAGCGGGCACGGGTCGACTGGGGCATCAGGCACGGAAGGCGCGGGTCGCCCGGCTATCCGCCAACCCCGCATTGCGGCGTGCGCAGGGAGGCCACGGTCTGGTCGTGCGCACGCGCCCACTGCTCCAGCATCATGAGCACCCACACCATGGTGCCGTAGTAGCCGGCATGCGCTCCCAGATGGGTATCGGTCAGTTCGTCGATGAAGGAGGCCCGGACGATTCTTCGGCCCTTGAGGGCGCTCAGGCTGTCGAAGGCGAGCTCCTGCAGCGGCTTGTGGGTGTTCAGCCACAGCCCGAAGGGGAGTCCGAAGCCGTGTTTTTGTTTCTTGATGATTTCCCGGGGCAGGAAGTCGCGCAATGCCGCCTTGAAAAAATAGCGCAGCCGGGTGCCCTTGAGCTTGAGGCGCGGCGGCAGGCTTAAGGCGAAATCCAGCACGGCCGGCTCGAGCAAAGGAAAGCCGACGTCGATGCCCGCGAGTTCGCACATGCGCGTCACCTTGGGCAAATCATTGTCGGCCAGGGTGAATTTGAAGTCCAGGGCCAGCATGCGGTTGATCAGGCTGTTCGCGCCGGGCGCACCGTAAGACGCGTTCATGAGCTTTAGCGGGCGGGACGTGTCCACCGTCGCCAGAAACTCCCGCGTGAAGACGTTTTCCGGCCCGAAACGCTGGAGGAGATTGTAGGTCTCGTAGCGTTCCGGCATCGGGACCGACGCCTGCTCGATATAGCGGCGCAGCTTGCGCAGCAGGGGCAGGCGCCCGCCGCCAGGCATCGCATGGACAACCGGCTCGATCAGCCCTTGGCGCAGGCGCTCGGGGAGAATCCCATAGAGGGAAAAGACGTATTGCGTCGCATAGCGCGCATTGCCGCCGAAGAGTTCATCCCCGCCGTCGCCGCCCAATAGCCGCGTCGCGCCGTCCTCTTTGGCGAACTTGGCGCAAAAATAGGTCGGCACGGCCGAAGCGTTGCCGAAGGGCTGGTCATAGATCTGCGCGATCCGCGGAATGGCCGCGACCACGTCCGAAGGCGTGACGTAGTATTCCCGGTGTCGCGTGCCGAAGTGCGATGCGGCGATCCGCGCATAGCCTGTCTCGTCGTACCCCGGAGCATCGAAACCGATCGAATAGGTGCGGGCCGGGTGCCCCGCCGCCTCCCCCAACAGACCGCAGACGGTCGAGCTGTCCGTGCCGCCGCTCAAAAAGGCGCCCGTGACCTCCCCGCCCGCCAGCGCCTCGACGCTTTGTTTCAAGGCCGCCCGGAACGGGGGCTTGAACTGCCTCACGCCCCCCGTGGCGTGTTCGACAAACCGCATCTGCCAGTAGTGTTGCACTTGCAACTGCCCGCGACGAAAGAGAACGAATTGGCCCGGCGAGAGGCGCACTTGCCCACGGAAGGCCGTCTGCGGGCCCGGAACCATGTGGAAATAGACGTAGTCGTATAGGCTTTGCGGCTCCATTTCGCCCTGCGCCGCGGGGTGCGCGGCGATGGCCTGCGCCGTCGATCCGAAGACGAGCGCGCCGCCCACGCTTTGGTAGAGCAAAGGGCGGATGCTCGACCGGTCCACGGCGAGCAGCAGCTCCTGCCGGTCTTCGCGCAAAAGGGCGAGGGCAAAATCTCCCTGAATCAACCCCAGCACCTGCGGTCCGCGCCACTCATAGGCCTGCGCAAACTGAGCGGCTTTCACCGCCCCCTCGAACGGCGCCCCTGCCGCCCACCGGGGGTGTCCCACGAGGGCGGAAGTCACATGCCCACCGCGGTAGGCCGAGGCGGTATCGCCCAAACCGGCAGCCCCGATCGCCCCCTCGGCGCAGACGAGCGTCTGGGCAGGGGAATGATCGAACGTGGTCAGCGTGCGGCTCATCGCCCCAATGAGCCGGCGATTGCCGGCTTCGCCGGCGCCGAAGCCGCACCATCCGCATAAGCCGCTCATGGGGATACCTCGCCGGAGGCTCCGGAAAATGCGCGCATCCGCGCGCGCAGCTGCCGCGCCGCGGGGCGCAGGGCAAAGTCGACGAGGGCGAGGAACATGCCGGCAACGGTGGCCCCATAGGCCGTCACGCGGTAGACGGGCTCGGCGTTCTCGGTCCAGCGGCGCTTATAGGCATTTCTCCCAGGCCCCATGACGTAGCGCGAGAGGGACTGGCCGAACAACCCCTCGAGGAGCTTCCAGTTGAGATAGGATCCGACGGACAAGTCGGGCACCGAGTCGTCGAAATCCGCGCGCAAGGCATGCACCTGGCCGTCGAACATCAGCTGATACTCACCGGCCAACGGCTTGCCGTCCACATGGCACAGCCAGATCGACAGCCAGCCGCGCGCACGCGCGAGCTGCGTGAGCCGGCGTATGAACGCCCCTGGCCCGAGTCTATCCAGGGTCGTGCCCGTCGTGTGCTTCCAGCTGCGCGACGAAATGTCGATCAACGCCGCCAAGGCCTCCTCGACGCGCGCCTGCGGGGCATCCGATCGCACATGCACGACGTCCGTGATCCCGCGATCCTTGAGGCGGTTGGCGACAAGGTTGTTGCTTTTCTTGAGCCGGCGACTGCGTCCCGCGTAAAACTCCCGCCAGCCCGTGGTGAGCGCGATGAAGGGATTATCGCCCTGGCGCTGCACGATCGCGCGAAGGCCTCGCGAGGCCAAGGCCGGGGCCAAAGCGCTCTTGGCTGCCGAATCTTCGTGCAGATAGCCCAGCACGATCAGGTCCCAATGCCTGCGAGCGGCATGAAGCGCTTCAGCCACCGCCTGGGCGACGACGTCCCGGTCCTCGGGTGCGGCCAGGAGATCGCACCATTGGGTGTCCGGCACGGTCAGGAATTCCAGGGTCCGCAGGCGCAGCCCTGCGCGCCTGCGCCGGTAGCGCACCATCGGACACAGGCCGATGAGCGCCTCGCCGCGATAGACGCACAGCATCCGCAGGCTTCCATGCGCCTTCTGCCACTCCCAGGCCGCATCGAACCACTCGTGCATCAGGAAGACAAAGGTGGGAAGGGTCTGTGTGGCCAACCGGTTCCATTCCTCGCGCAAGGCATGAAAACCCGCCGCATGCCTCACCCAGGCGACCCTCACGGGCTCCGGGTCCCCCGCCCCGGTCACCTGCAACGGCGCTGGCGCCGACAGGCGGCTCACGGCCGCACGGGGCTCGCCCGCTCGTTTTGACAGCAGCCCGGCCAGCCAGCCCCCGACCTGGACATCACTCATGGCCCGTCAGCCCCGACCTTTTTCGGCCGGGGCAGAAGACCCGGGATTCGAACGGCGCAGCTCGACGGGCTTCCATGCGCCGGCGCCCTGGAGCTTGAGCCTGAGGCCGGGCAATGTGAACCCGAGCGCATAGGCGCGGTGGGCTTCTTCATTCGCCAACCGGTAGCGCTTCTCGGAGAATAAGGCCAAACCCAGGTCGTAATGGACGTCGGCGGCTTGGGGGTTCAAGGCGAGGCTTTTCTTGTACTCGCCGATGGCCCGCGCCGTCTGCCCGCTGTTGGCGAGAAAAATGGCATCGACGGCGCGCACCGCGGCGCAGCGCGGACAGTACCGAAGTGCCGCCTGCAGGTAGGGCTTCGCGTCCTGGGGCCTATGCGCGCGGAGTGCGAGATTCGACATCAGCATGAGGGCCTGGGGATCGTCGGGCACCCAGCGGAGGATGAAGTCCAGCTGGTTGTGCGCGCACACGTACCGGTTCTCGGCAATACACCGGAGGGCAGGCTGCCAATGGTATTGCATCACGACGGCTACCCGATGCACCGAGTGCGGGTCGGTGGCGTAGTAATCGAATTGGCGGTCGGTCGCGTTCTGGCTGAATCCGCGAAGCAGTTCGGCGTGAACGGGAGCAGCCGAGCAAAACGCGAGCGCAATGCCCAGGCCCGCACGGATGCCCGCTGCTCGCCACAGGCGCCGGGCCACCCTCATCCACGGCGCAAGTTTGAGGCGCCGTAGCCCCGCATGAGCCGGCTGGTGCGCTAACGTCATCTCGCTGATCATGCGCGCGATTCTCCTTGTGCAGGAAGAGCCAATGTCGCGATCTGTCGCAATCGCTTTCCTAGCATAGCACCGATTATTCCGGGTGCACGGGCGCCCCCCGGCCGGCAAATCCCGCCCGGCGAAGGGCCTTGGAGGCGGCGCTCAAGGCCCTTTCGCCATGGGGCGCACGCCCCGGGGGGGCGGCGGTGTTGCACGCCGAACGGTGCGGGCCATGACGCCCTCCGGAATGGACAGGAGCGCGATCGGCAACATCGTCGTGCCTCGTGGGCGCGGGCCACAGGTCAAGGACCGGCACACCGTGCCGCCGGCGCTCGGAAGGGGGGATCGAGCGCCTGTCTTTCGTCTTTCGCACGAGCTCGCGCGTCGCCCACGGGCGCAAGATTTCTACCTGAGGTATGCCGCCCGCGAGAACGACGTCACAGCAACCGTCATCGAACCTGTGCACCCGGGTGGGGCCAAACAGTGCCCGAGATCCATTGTGGGCACGCCGGCGTCTGCGGCGGCAAGACGGACATATCCCCGCAAGAGCGCCCCCCCGGCGCGCATCCTCCCGCATCCCCCCGGAATTGCATTCCGGGCATGGCATCCTATGATGGATAGTGCGCGCGGCTGCCCAAGGCAAGCGCGCACGGGGCATCGGCGCGGAAACGCCGCCCCGGCATCGTGACGTGCATCCAGGAACCGACGTCGAACACCGCCATGCGTGACATTGTCCTGACGATCTTCATCTTCTCTCTCCTCCCGAGCTGTTTCATGCGGCCCTGGTTCGGCGTGCTGGTCTGGTCCTGGATCGGCTTCATGAACCCGCACAAGCTGTGCTGGGGCTTCGCGCAGACCATGCCGTTCGCCATGATGGTGGGGATTGCCACCCTCGTCGGGCTCGTGCTCTCGCGCGACAAGAAATCCATCCCCTGGAGCCGCGAGCTCGTGGTCATGCTGGTGCTGCTCACCTATTTCACGTTCACGACCTTCTTTGCATGGGCACCCCCGCACGCCTGGCCCCAGTGGGAAAAGGTCGTCAAGGTGTTCCTCATGGTCTTCGTCACCACAATGGTGATCTTCGGCAAGAAGCGCATCCATGCGCTGTTGCTCGTCATTGCGTTCAGCATCGGCTTCTACGGCGTCAAAGGGGCCATCTTCACCGTGCGAACCGGAGGACACGACGAGGTCTGGGGGCCGATGGGAACCTTCATCGGCAGCAATACTTTCCTGGGGCTCGCGATGATCATGGTTCTGCCCCTCCTGGTCTTCCTGGCACGCGAGGAAGAACGGGTGTGGATGCGCAGGCTCCTTTACGCCACCGCCACCTGCACCTTCGTCTCCATCATCTTCACCTACTCGCGCGGCGCATTCCTCGGCTTGGCCGCGATCTCTCCCCTGCTCTTCCTGCGCACCAAACACAAGGCATTGGTGAGCCTTCTCCTGGTTCCGATGCTCTTTTTCGGCGCGCAGTGGGCTCCCAAGGCGCTTTTCCACCGCGCCGACACCATAGAGCATTACCACCATGACTACTCCGCGATGCAAAGGCTACAGGCCTGGAGCGTGGCCTGGAATGTCGCCAGGACGCACCCTTTCACGGGCGGCGGATTCGAGTATGAGTGGATACCCAACAGGCAATGGCTGTCCTACGCCGACCCGATCTACAACAAGTTCGGGCACACCGCCCGAGCCGCCCACAGCATCTACTTCCAGGTCATGGGCCAGCATGGATTTGTGGCCTTCGGGCTGTTCATCTTGCTGCTGGTCTGGGCACTCATCAGCCTGACCCGTCTTCAACGGCTCGCAAGGCTCGTTCCGGAAGCGCAGTGGATCGGCAATTACGCCATGGCCATTCAGATCGGCATCGTGGGCTACATGGTGGCCGGCGCCTTCTTGGCCTCGGCTTATTTCGACCTGATGTGGGCATACATCGGTCTGACGGCGATTCTTCGCCGCGAGCTCGCCATCGTGACGGCGCGCGCGCCCGCAAAGGCGCCCGCCACGACAGCGCCGGCGCGCCGCGGGGGGCGCGCGTCGCTCGCGCTGGGGTACAAGAGCCTGCGCTAAAGGGACGGACGGGCCTTTCTCGCCGCGCCGCGAAGAAGCGGGCCCGGCGAGGACCGGCACGCGCAATCAGGTCTCGCGAAAGGAGCGTCTCGTGGCGAGGTACACCAAGGCAAGCACGGGCCAGACATCGGACAGGATGTAGGCCAAGCCGGCGATATTGAAAAGCCTCTCGGGAACTGGCGCGATGAAAGGCAGGATATTGGGCGCCTGGGGATCGCCCAGCCGGTAGGCGGCCTCGGCGAGCACGAAGGTCGCCAGCATCGCCATCGCCCAGGCCGGGCGGGCACGCTCGCCGCGCCGCAGAAGGACGACGAGGAGCAGGATGCCCCCGCCCAAGCCCGAGACGGCCTCGAGCGAGATCAACCGGCCGAGCATGGCCAGTTTGAGAAACGCCGCCGCCGCCAGGAACTTCAGCACGACCATCGCCAGCAGCAAGACCACGAGCGCCGGAGCGGCCTCCCGTCCAGGCTTGAGCAATGTCGCGGTGAAAAGTCCGAGGCTGGTGATCTCGAGCATGAAAATCACGGCCTGCTGCGGCTGGAAGAGGACGGGATGCCGAAGCGTCTCCCACATCGGCGTCAGATGAATGGGGATGCTGCAGGTGATCAGCGCCGGCGCCTGCAGGCCGAGCTGCGAGAGCGCCCATAAGCCCAGCAGGGACAATCCGAGACCGGTTCCCGGCAGGAACCAGCGCGCTCGCCAGCGCGCGATGAAACGCCCGGGAAACCGATCGGGCGCGCTCCACATGTGGAAGAGAGCACCCAGCAGACTGCCGCAGGTGTTCGTGGCGATGTCGAGGGTCGAGGCATCGCGCACGGGGATGAACGCCTGCGCCGTTTCCATCATGAGGCTTAGGATCGCCCCTCCTTCGGTCGCGAGGAGCAGCGCGCCCAGCGCGCTATGGCTGCGACGCAGCGTGCGCGAGAGCAGGAATCCCAACGGCAGGTATGCGAGCACGTTGGTGATCGTATCCGTGTGGGTGATGAAGCGCGGCCAGGGCTTGATCAGGAACGCCATTGCGTTGTCCGGCGGCACGCGCCAGCCGGTATACGGGTAAAGGCTCCCCGCGATAATCAAGATCACGTACACTAGCAGGCTCACGTGGGTGAGCAGCCGGGAGCGCACTGCGTAGCCCCGTGCGGTGCGGACGGGCGGCAAGGTCATGGCGTCGGGCGGAACGATTCTGCAATGCCCAAACTTAGCATAGCGACGCCCCCGAGTACAATGGCCGCGGGCACGCGCCCGACATAGGGCGTCAAAGGCGTCGGCGTGGCGCCATCCGAGGATAGGGGAAAAGATGCACTTCGATGTGTTCAACGGCGATGCGGACGGCCTTTGCGCGCTCAATCAGCTGCGACTTGCGCAGCCTGCCGCGTCGACGCTCGTGACCGGCGTCAAGCGCGATATCACGCTGCTCGAGCGGGTGTGCGCGCAAGCCGGCGACGACGTGCTGGTGCTCGACATCGCCCTCAAGCAAAACCGCAAGGGGCTCGACGCTCTGCTCCAATCCGGCGCGCGGGTGCGCTACTTCGACCATCACGTGCCCGGCGACATCCCGGACCATCCTAATCTCGAGACGCATATCGACATCCGCCCGGACGTGTGCACCAGTCTCCTCGTCAATGCCTACCTGGGCGGCCGTTATCTGGCGTGGGCGGTGGTGGCGGCGTTCGGGGACAATCTGCGCGACACGGCCTTGCAGGCGGCGCAACCCCTGCATCTCTCGTCGGACGCGCTCGCGACGCTCGAACGGCTGGGCGAGTACATCAACTACAATGCCTATGGCGAGTCGGTGGAGGACTTGCTCTATCCGCCCGAAACGCTCTATCGGCTGATCAACCGCTATCCGGACCCGCTCGACTTCGTCGCGGAGGAGGCGGCATTCGCGCGCCTCGCGCAAGGCATGGCGGGCGACTTGGCGGCCGCCCGTGCGCTTTTGCCGGAAGAGGCGAGAGAAGGTGGTGCGATCTACGTATTGCCGGACGCGGGCTGGAGCCGGCGCGTGGTGGGCACTTTTGCCAACGAGCTGGCGCGCGCGGAACCCTACCGCGCCCATGCGATCCTCACACGGCATGCCGCCGGGGGGTTCGTGGTCAGCGTGCGTGCTCCCTGGGCCACGAAGCTCGGCGCCGAGGAGGTTTGCCGACAATTCGCGAGCGGGGGCGGACGGGCCGCCGCGGCGGGCATCAACGACCTGCCTGAGGCCGAGGTGGCACGCTTCATGGCGGCCTTTCACCAGCGCTTTCCGCGCGCCGCCGGATGAAGCGCATCGCGGCGTCTCCAGGCGCCGCCCGCCGGCCGGCAGGACGCCTGCGGCGACCGCCGAACCCACCCCGATAGCGGCCAACGGGTCGATGGACCCCGACGACGGCAGCGCCTGGCACGGCCGACTCTCGGCGCGGCGCATACGTTTTGCGCCCGGCCCGAGTTGACCGCTTCTCATTTCCAGCGCATACTTCAAAAAAACTTATAGTGTGCACGAGAGAATATTATCGTGCATGGCGCGCCCCGGAGGCATTCACGGAGCGAGTGCGTTGTAATGCGCAAGTCATAACAAAAGGGAATAATTAAGCACGAGAACCGATGGAAGACGGCGGACGAGGCGTCGGACAACCCCGGCCATCCTGAACGATCGTCCGACCTGTCCGCCGCGTCCGCATGCCGCGCACGGTTCCAACGCGCTTCGCCCTCATTGAATCACGGCTGCCCATGCTCCCTGCCATAGACGAACAAGCCGCAAACAACCTCCTCAAGGGATTCAGCATTCCCGCCAAACCCTCCACCTTGGTCGCGGTGCAGAGGGAACAAGCCAAGGCCGATCCGGACCTCAAGAAGATCGCGCACGTGATCAGCGGTGATCCGGGGCTTGCGGCGGCGGTCATCAAGACCATCAATTCACCCTTTTTTGGCCTGGGCGCCAAGGTGACGTCCATCCCGCAGGCCGTCGTGCTGCTCGGCCTGAAGAACGTGTCCGCCCTGGTCACCTCCTTTTCGCTGCGCAACGCGCTGGCCGGCAAGCAGGTCAGCATGGAGCGCTTTTGGGACAGCGCGCTCCATATCGCCGCGATTTCCACCGACCTCGCCAGAAAACTCCCCGGCATCGCCACCGAGGACGCGTATGCTCTAGGCATGTTTCACGATTGCGGGATCGCGATCATGATGCAGAAGTTCGGCGACTACAAGGAGTTTCTCAGGGACGCCAACCAGGCCAAGCAATCGATCGTGGCGCTCGAGGAAGAGCGCTACGACACCAACCACGCCTCATTGGGCTATCTGGTGGCACGCTCCTGGAATCTCCCCGAACACCTGTGCTTGTCGATCTTGCATCATCATGAGCGCACGCTGTTTTCGGACCCTGCCCGCGCGCTCTCCGACACCGTCTTATCTTTGGTCGCCGTCCTCAAGATCGCGACGCACTTCAGTCATCGCAACCGGGGACTGGATGACGCCGACGATTGGCCGGTTCTCAAGGAACACACGCTTCGCCATCTCGGCATCACGGAAGACGAATTGTCAGAAATGGAGGCCGACGCGGGCGAGAAGCATGCGCTGTCGATAAATCTCGCCTAAAGACGCCTTCGGGCCTCATGGCCGAGGCCACGACGCCTTGAGGGGGTTTTGCGACTGCAACGCGTGCCGACGCACCCGTCACTGGACCGGATATGTCGGGAATCTCTCCCGAGAGCTTCGCCCCAAGAACGCCGTGAAACCACGCGCATCGCTTCTTGCCGATCTCTGGCGCCGCCTCACGGGGCGCCCTGGCCGCGCTCGCGCCGGCGCAACGGGCGGCGCTTCGGCGCAGCGCGATCCCACCTTCATGCTGCTGAACGAAAGGGCGCCCATCAAGCAGGCGCCGGCCGCGGCACCGGGCGAGTCGCGCCGCCCCCCGGAGGCTGTGAACGCCGAGGCGGGGGAGGACAAGAGCCCATCCCTCATCTGCCGCGAAGCCATCCTTGATCGTACCCAACGGGTCGCGGCCTACGAATTCATGCTGAACCCGAACGCGCGATCCAGGATCCGCGCGAGCAGCGAACGCGTGCTTCGCCTGTATGACGAAGTCCTCGTGCAGCACATTCTCGACCTGCGGCCCGAGCGGCTCCTGGGCCACCGGCTGGCCTTCATCACCCTGCGTGCGCAATCGCTCGACCTTGCGCTGGTCCGCGACCTGCCGAGATCCAACACCGTGCTCGCGCTGCGTTTCCCCGACCACGCGCCTGACCTGCCGCGCCAAATGGCCGAGCTCAAGGGGGCCGGATTTCGTCTCGCGCTCGATGAAGCGGATGGAATCGCACAGATCCAGCCCTATCTCGAGCTCGCCGACTTCGTCGCGCTGGATGCGTCGGCCTATGCCCCTGCGGCGCTTGCCCAAATGACCTCGGCGATCGCCGCCCGCTCGATCAAAATTCGCTTGATCGCCAAGCACCTCCAGTCCCTGGAGGACTTCCGGATGTGCGATCGGTTGCCGTTCCATTACTTTCAGGGCACCTTTGTCACCAGTCGAGAAAGCTGGGATCAGCCCCGCGCCGATGGGAGTCGGGCGAAGCTTTGCGAACTCCTCAACCGCGTACGCGCCAATGCCGCGCCGGCCGAACTGAGCGCGCTTCTGATGCGCGACCCCGTGCTCGCGTACCGGTTCCTGCGGCACGTCAACTCGGCCGCCTATGGCTACTCGAAGGTCACTACCGTGGACCAGGGCCTGCTGCTCCTCGGGCGAGACAAGCTCTATCGTTGGCTGAGCATGCTGCTCTTCGCGGTGGGTGATCGGGGAGCGCTGGATTTCGCCCTGATGGAGAATGCGGTGATCCGGGCACGGCTGATGGAGACCGTCGGCGAGGGCCAGATGCCCCCCCCCGAGCGGAACGATCTCTTCGTGACCGGCATGTTCTCCCTGTTGGACGTTCTGTTCAAAACCCCGATGCGCGAGGTGATCAAGCACCTCACGCTTCCTGCATCCATCGAGGATGCCCTGCTGTTCCAGCACGGCAAGTACGCGCCGTATCTCAAACTCGCCATTGCGGCCGAGGGATTCGAGGAGAACGAGCTGACGACGCTTGCGGCCCAGTGCGGTGTGGCGGAGAAGACTGTGAACATGCTGCACCTTGATGCGCTGGTCTGGGCGCAGGAGCTGGCCTTCTAGCCGGGCCGGTCACCGGGACCTGCGAGTGGGTGCATCTGCGGAGACGATAATGGCCAACGGCCCCCAAACCCTGAAGAAAATCAAGGTTCGCGACGTCCGCCTCGGGATGTTCGTTCATGAGCTGTGCGGCAGCTGGATGGAGCATCCGTTCTGGAAGACTCGCTTTCGCCTCACCGATTTGGACGACTTGAGAAGCCTGAAGTCATGCGGGATCGCCGAGATCTGGATCGATACGGCCAAGGGGCTCGACGTCGAAGCGTCTGCACCTTCGGTGAGCCGGGCGAACGGGGACCGGGAGGTGGAGACGGCGCTTCGGCAAGTGGCCACGGAAAGCCGCACGGACGCGCCTCTTCGGTGCACCATGACCGAGGAACTCGATCGCGCGCGAGTCATTCACGCACAGGCCAAGGAGGCGGTCGTCTCCATGTTCCAGGAGGTGCGCATGGGGCAGGCGCTGCAGATCGACGGTGTCGTCGACGTCGTGGACGACATCGCGCAGTCCGTCTCGCGCAATCCCTCCGCGTTCCTGAGTCTCGCCAGGCTCAAGAACAAGGATGACTATACCTACCTGCACTCCGTCGCGGTATGCGCCTTCATGATGGCCCTGGGGAAGCAGCTCGGACTGGAAGGCGCGACGCTGCGAAGCGCGGGACTGGCCGGGCTGCTGCATGACGTCGGCAAGATGGCGATCCCCGACGAGGTGCTCAATAAGCCCGGGAAGCTCACCGACGCGGAGTTCGACCTGATGAAGACGCACCCGCGGCGGGGATGGGAAATTTTGAGCGAGGCCGCCCAGGCCAACGATGTGGCCCTCGACGTGTGCCTGCACCACCATGAGCGGGTCGACGGAACCGGCTATCCGGACCGGCTATCCGGCGACGCCTTATCGCTCTTCGCCCGGATGGGCGCGGTGTGCGACGTCTACGATGCGCTCACGTCCGACCGTTGCTACAAAAAGGGCTGGACGCCGGTGGAAACGATCCGCAAGATGACGGAGTGGATGAACGGACATTTCGACCAACGGGTGTTCCACGCCTTCGTCAAGGTCGTCGGGATCTTTCCGGCGGGCACGCTGGTACGGCTGAAATCCGGACGTCTGGGCATCGTCACCGATCAGACGGAGAACAACCTGCTCGCCCCGGTCGTCAAGGTCTTTTTCTCCGCCAATGCCAATGCGCACATCATGCCAGAGTTCGTCGATCTTTCGAAATCCCGCGACGCGATCGCGAGTTGCGAAGACGCGGCGAACTGGGGATTCGATACCAAGGTCATCGCGGCAATCGCCTGACGCGCCTGCGCCGGGATGGCGACCGGCTCACCCGAACCGCAACCGAACCTGCAGCACCACGATCGCGAGCAGGAGCACGACCACCCCGGCAAGCAGCCGATACGTCCACCGCAGCGACCTCTCCAGGCGCTCGATGGCGAGGTCCGCCTGCGCCACCTCCGCTTGCAGGCGCCGATGGACCAGCCGCGGCAATTCGGGCAGGAGCGTGCCCCATTGCGGGGCCTCCTTCTTTAAGGTCGCCAGCAACCCACGCCAGCCCACCTGTTCGCTCATCCAGCGCTCCAGGAAAGGCTTGGCCGTGCGCCACAGGTCCAGATCCGGATCCAGCTGGCGCCCGAGGCCTTCGATGTTGAGCAGGGTCTTCTGGAGCAGCACGAGCTGCGGCTGGATCTCGACGTTGAAGCGGCGGGAGGCCTGGAACAGGCGCAGCAGCACCTTGCCGAAGGAAATTTCCTTCAGCGGGCGGTCGAACACCGGTTCGCACACCGCGCGGATGGCGGCTTCGAACTCGTCCAGACGGGTATCGGGCGGCGCCCAGCCGGCCTCGATGTGCGCCGCGGCCACGCGGCGGTAGTCGCGCCGGAAGAAGGCCAGGAAATTCTGCGCGAGGTAGTTCTTGTCGACATCGGTGAGTGTGCCCATGATGCCGAAGTCGAGCGCGATGTATTGCCCCCCCGCCCCCACGAAGATGTTCCCCGGATGCATGTCCGCATGGAAGAAACCGTCGCGGAACACCTGCGTGAAGAAGATCTCGACCCCCGCCGAGGCGAGCCGGGGAATGTCCACGCCCTGCGCACGCAAAGCCTCCACCTGGGAGATCGGCGTACCGTGCATCCGCTCCATCACCATCACTTCGGTGTGGCAATAGTCCCAGTAAACCTCAGGCACCTTCAGCAGCGCGGAGCCTTCGAAGTTGCGGCGCAGCTGGCTTGCATTGGCCGCCTCGATCATGAAATCGAGCTCGGCGTCGAGGTGCTTGGCAAACTCCGCGACCACCTCGCGCGGACGCAGGCGCTTGCCATCCGCCCACAAGGTTTCGACCAGGCCGGCGCCGACCTCGAGCAAGGAGAGGTCCTTGGCGATGATGCGCCCGATGCCTGGGCGCAGAACCTTGACGGCGACCTCGCGCCCATCGGCCAGCCGGGCGAAATGCACCTGGGCCACCGAGGCGCTGGCCACCGGGGTGAGCGCGAATTCCGGGAAGACTTCGGAGAGCGGGCATCCATAGGCGCGCGCCAGGGTGGCGAGAACCGCGTCCGCGTCGAAGGGCGGCACGCGATCTTGCAGCTTGGCGAGCTCGTCGGCCAGATCCGCGGGCAGCAGATCGCGGCGCGTGGACAGCGCTTGCCCGAACTTGACGAAAATCGGGCCCAGGGCCTCCAGCGCACGCCGCAGACGCACCGCGCGCGGCTCCTCGAGGCGGCGCCAGAACAGCAGCGCGCGGAAGAGCACCTGCAGCCAGCGAAAGCGCGCATGGCCCAGGAAGAATTCCTCCAGCCCAAAACGTACGGAGATGGCCAGGATGCGGACAAGGCGCAGGAGACGCATGCCCGGCCTCTTCAGGGGCAAACCGTTGCCGGGCCGGGGGACAGGCGCCCGGCGGCGAGCGCGAACCGCTGTTCCAGGCGCGAGCAATCGTCGCGCAGCCCATCGACGTCGCGAAGGAAGGCGTCGACGGCATTCCAGGAGGGCAGAACCGGACGCTCCTCGGTGAGGTATTCGATCACGGTGCTCACCGCATCGCGCGCGCGCGCCTTTTGCCAGGCCAGGAGTCGCGTCGCCGCCGCCACCAGCCGATGGGCGGCGATGTCGCCGAAGAACCGGCTCAAGTCTTCTTCCGGATCCCACCACAGCCGGGTGGCCACCACGAAAAGATCGCGGGCAAACTCGGGATCGCCGGAGGTCTCGGCCTGAGCCAGGGCGTCGCGACCGGTGCCTGCGACGGCCGCCCAGACCGACGCGGGAATGCGCACGACGAGATCGGCTTCGGCCCCCGGGGCAGGCGCCAGGGTGCCCGCCTGGCTCACCGACAGGCCCAGGCGCACGACCCCGAGATCGAGACGCACGGTCTTTCCGCCATGCGCGGCCAACTTCCCACGCGCCCAGGCGTCCTGGCGCAAGAGATGGTTCAGCAGGGGGGAAACCGCCGCCGACACCGCGGCGGCACCATAATCGCTCGGAGTCGGGGTCAACGCGGCACTTTCATCACGCTAGAATTTGAAGCCCTTGTGGAGGGCGACGACGCCGAGCGCCAGATTGAAGTATTCGACTCGCTCGAAGCCCGCCTCTTCCATCAGACGTTTCAACTCTTCCTGGGAAGGGTGCATGCGGATCGATTCGGCGAGGTAGCGGTAGCTTTCTTCGTCGTGCACCACCAGCCGTCCCAGGCGAGGCAGGATCTGGAAGGAATAGGCGTCGTAGAGGGGCGCAAGAGGTTTCCAGACCTTGGAGAACTCGAGCACCAGCGCGCGCCCCCCGGGGCGCAAGACGCGATACATCTCGGCCAGCGCCCGATCCTTGTGGGTCATGTTGCGCAGCCCGAAGGCGACGGTCACGCAGTCGAACGTATCGTCGGCAAAGGGAATGCGCTCGGCATCGAACTGGACCGCCGGGACGGCGGCACCGAGGTCCAAGAGCCGGTCTCGCCCGACGGAGAGCATGGAACTGTTGATGTCGGACAGCACGACGAGGCCTTCGCGCCCGACCCGCTTCACGAAGTGGGACGAAAGATCGCCCGTGCCCCCCGCGACGTCCAGCACGCGCGACCCCCGGCGCACGCCGCTTTGCTCGATGGCAAACGCCTTCCACAGACGGTGCAGCCCCCCGGACATGAGGTCGTTCATCAAGTCGTAGCGGCGGGCCACCGAATGAAAGACATCGGCAACCTTCCTGGCCTTGTCCGCCTCGGGGACCGTCTCGTAGCCGAAATGGGTCGTCTTCTCCATGTTTTCCTTCAATCGCGTGCCGAACTCGCCACCCTCACGCCGTCACTTCGACATAGGGCGGGACTGGAAGGGATTGGGGCCCGGCTCGCGGCTCGCGCCGGCCTCCTTGAGCCTTTCGAGGTAGCGCGCCCACAAGGACTCCTGGTTGGCGCCCAGCTCGTGAAGGTAATCCCAGGAATAAAGACCGGAGTCGTGCCCGTCGGAGAACGTGAGCTGCACGGCGTAGTTGCCCACCGGGTCGATCTTCGTGATGCCGACCTCCTTCTTGCCCACCTGCAGCACCTCCTCGCCCGGCCCATGGCCGCGCACCTCCGCCGAAGGCGAATAGACCCGGAGGAATTCGCACGGCAGAAGGAATTTCGCCCCGTCGGAAAATGCGATTTCCAGCTGGCGCGACTGCTGATGCAGCTTGATTTCGGTCGGGTAGGGCGTGTTCTTGTCTAACCCAGCCATGTCGTAAGAATCCTTGAGAGCAGAAGAATTGGGAAGAAACGGGGATCGGCTCCGCCACGCGGCCCCGCGCTTGCGCTGATACCGCAATATTATACGCTTCGGCGGGGAAACGCCAACCGGCGGGCCCGCCGCCCGGGCGGGGCCGCCCACCCCGAATCGGAAATCCTGGCGCGCGACCCCTCGCCGTGCCCCGGAGACCGCCGCGCATTGTCATGCAACTGTAACCTTCGTGACATACTATCCGCAACAATTAATGTTCTATCGATCGAGGTCCCCATGTCCGCGACCATTCTGCTGGTGGAAGACGAACCCGCCATTCAGGAGCTGGTGAAATTCAACCTGCAACAGGCCGGCCACAACGTGATCGGCGCGCTTGATGCCGAGGAAGCCTTGCGGGTGATCCACGACGTGCTCCCCGACTTGATGCTGCTCGACTGGATGCTGCCCGGCATGAGCGGCGTCGAACTCGCGCGGCGGCTGCGCGCGGACGCCCGGACGCATGACACCCCGATCATCATGCTCACGGCCCGCGGCGAGGAGCACGACAAGATCGCCGGCCTCGAGACGGGCGCCGACGACTACATCACCAAGCCCTTTTCGCCACGCGAACTCGTGGCGCGCATCAAGGCGGTCCTTCGGCGGCGCGCGCCGCAGATGACCGAAGACCCGGTCGAGGTGGCGGGGCTGCGGCTCGACCCCGTCAGCCACCGGGTCACGGGCAACCGGCTGCCGCTCGATCTCGGGCCGACGGAATTTCGCCTGCTGCACTATCTCATGACCCACCCCGAGCGCGTCTACTCGCGCTCGCAACTGCTCGATCAGGTCTGGGGAGACCATGTCTTCGTCGAGGAGCGCACGGTCGACGTCCACATCCGGCGCCTGCGCCGGGCGCTCGAGCCGACCTATCATGATCGCCTGATCCAGACCGTCCGCGGGGCCGGATACCGTCTTTCCGCCAGTTAAGCGAGCAAGCCGCACGCGCCCTGTGCGATAATGGCAAAGTCGCATTCCCCGCGATGCCCGGAAAAACCGAAAGCGTGTTCGAATTCTGGTTGCGCCCTCTGACGACGCTCGCGCTCATTGCCTTGGCGGGCCTCGTGGCCTGGGCGGCCGTGAGCGCCACCGTCGCCCTCGCGGTGGTGGCATTGGGCTGCCTCCTGCTGGTCGTGTTCCACCTCCAGAATCTCGCCGCCCTCGAGCGCTGGCTGCGCGAGCCGGAGCTGCGCACCATGCCCCATGGACTCGGGATCTGGGAGGGCGCCTTCGCCGGACTCTATGAATTGCTGCGCACCGAAATCCGCAGCCACCAGACCCTTGCCGCCACGCTGGAACGCTTCCAGGCCGCCGTCAAGGCCTTGCCGGATGCCCTCGTCGTCCTGGACCGGCGAGACCGGATCGAGTGGTGCAACAGCATGGCGGAAGCCTACCTGGGGCTCGACAGCGCGCGCGACCAGGGACAGCAGATCTCCTACCTCCTGCGGCAGCCGCAATTTTCCGGCTATCTGAGCGCCCAGCACTATGCCGAGCCGCTCTTGTTGCGTTCGCAGCACGCCCGCGAGACGGTGTTTTCGATACGGCTCGTCCCCTACGGCGAAGAGCAAAAACTCCTCATCGTCCGCGACGTGACGCAACGGGAGCATGTCGAAGCCATGCGCCGCGACTTCGTGGCCAATGTCTCGCACGAGATGCGCACCCCCCTCACGGTCGTCGGCGGCTTCCTGGAAACCCTGATCGACACGCCGTCCATCGACCCCGCGCAGGCGCGCCACTACCTGGAGCTGATGCACGCCCAGACGCAGCGCATGCAGCGCCTGGTGGAAGACCTGCTCACCCTCTCGCGTCTCGAGAACACCAACACCCCCCTGACCGAAGAAGAGGTCGATGTGCGGGATCTCCTCGACACCCTGGAAGACGAGGCCCGTGCGCTCTCCCGGGACCGGCACGCGATCCATGTCGAGATCAAGAGCGAGTGCACGCTTCTCGGCAATGCCCGCGAGCTCACCAGCGCGTTCAGCAACCTGGTCAGCAATGCCGTCCGCTACACCCCGGACGGCGGGGACATCTGGCTTCGCTGGGAAAAGAAGGGGGTCGAAGGCGTCTTCAGCGTGAAAGACACCGGCGAGGGCATCGAAGCGCAGCATATTCCCCGCCTGACGGAGCGCTTCTACCGCATCGACCGCAGCCGCTCGCGCGAGACCGGCGGCACCGGGCTGGGGCTCGCCATCGTGAAGCATGTGCTCTCGCGCCATCAAGGGCATCTCGTGATCGACAGCCAGCCCGGCCGGGGGAGCACCTTCAGCGCCCACTTCCCGGCCCGGCGCCTCAGGTGCGGCGCGGCCGCGAATCCTTCGCCTCAGACCTCCGCAGACAGTTCGGCCAGCGCCTGAACGAGGCCCGTCGCGAGGACCTCTCTCGAGCCGCGCGCGATCGGCCGGGCAGGACGTTCCTGCGGCCCCCAGATCGCGTTGGGGAACTCCGGGTCTTCGGCATAGCGCGGAATGACGTGCCAATGCAGGTGCGGCACCAGGTTGCCGAGGCTCGCCAGATTGATTTTATCGGGCTGGAACGCCGTTCGCACGGCCGATTCCACGGCAAACACGAGCCCCATCAGGTGCGTTCGCTCGGTCGCCGAGAGGTCCGTCATCTCCTTCACGTGCGCCGCCCAGATCACCCGGCAATAGCCCGGATGCGCCGCATCGTCCACCCACACCACGCGCGCGTGGCGGCCGGACCACAGCAGCGTCTCCCCGGCGGCGGCGCACAGCGGGCACGCCGGCTCACAACAAGACGCGTTCGATGCCGCCACGGTTCGCCCTCGCAATGAAGTCTTGCGCCCAATTCTCGCCCAGAAGGCGACGCGCCATTTCCACGACAATGTAGTCCGCACCGATCCCGGTCGCCTCGCTGTAGCGCGACAACCCCTGCAAGCACGAGGGGCAAGCCGTCAGGAGCTTGACCTCATCTTTCGGGCTGTCCTGCGTGAGCGCCTGCGCGCCCTTGCGGATCTCCTCCTCCTTGCGAAAGCGCACCTGGGTCGAGATGTCCGGCCGTGCGACCGCAAGCGTCCCGGATTCCCCGCAGCAGCGGTCCGAGAGCATCACGTCCGTCCCCATGAGGGTGCGGACCACGCGAATGGGCTGGTATGACTTCATGGGCGTGTGGCAAGGGTCGTGGTAGAGGTAGCGCACCCCGCTCACGCCCTCCAGGCGCATGCCCTTCTCGAGCAGGTATTCGTGGATGTCGAGCAGCCGGCAGCCGGGAAAGATCTTGTCGAAGGCATAGGCCTGCAGCTGATCCATGCAGGTCCCGCAGGAGACGATGACCGTCTTGATGTCGAGGTAGTTGAGGGTGTTGGCGACCCGGTGAAAGAGCACGCGGTTCTGGGTGGTGATCTCCTCCCCCTTCGGCCGGTCGCCGCCCGCCGTCTGCGGATAGCCGCAGCACAGGTATCCGGGCGGCAGGACGACCTGTGCGCCGAGGTGAAAAAGCATGGCCTGGGTGGCCAACCCCACCTGGCTGAACAGCCGTTCCGAGCCGCAGCCCGGGAAATAGAACACGCCGTCCGAGTCCTCGCCCACCTTCTCGGGATCCCGGAGGATCGGCACGATCGTGTCATCCTCGAGCCCCAGGAGCGCGCGGGAGGTCTTCGAAGGCAACCCGCCCGGCATGGGCCGATTCAGGAAATGGATGACCTGCGCGGAAACCTTGGGCCTGCCGACCGTCGCGGGGGGATGGGCGAGCTGGGCACGGGTCGCCCCCAGGGACTTCGCCGCCCCGTGCGCCAGGCGCTGCGCGGCATAGCCCCAGCGGATGAAGCCCGTGCGCATGGCCTTGAGGGTCGCCGGCTCGGTGACGTTGAGAAAGGCCTGGGCGGCCGCCGCTCCCAGGTTGCGCTTTTTCTTGCCGCGCGCGCGCAGGAAATTGCGCATATCCACCGACACGTCGCCGAAGTCGATGTTGACCGGGCAGGGATTGACGCACTTGTGACAGATGGTGCAATGGTCGGCGACGTCGGCGCATTCGTCGAAATGCCGCAGGGAGACCCCGCGGCGGGTCTGCTCCTCGTAAAGAAAGGCCTCGATCAGGAGGCTCGTGGCGAGAATCTTGTTGCGCGGGCTATAAAGCAGGTTCGCGCGCGGCACGTGAGTGCTGCACACCGGCTTGCACTTGCCGCAGCGCAAGCAGGACTTGATCGACTCCGCGATGCCCCCGATCTCGCTTTGCTCCATGATCAGGCTTTCCTGCTCGAGGAGGCTGAAGCTCGGCGTGTAGGCGTTGCGCAGATCGGCCCCGTCGAGAAGCTTGCCGCGGTTGAA
>JAKAFK010000176.1 GCA_021817985.1 Pseudomonadota bacterium
CTTGATCTCCAGGCTTTGCCTGCCCATGTCCAGCAGGGTGTCGAGCCGGCGGAACAGGCCCGCCTCGTCGCCGCGATGGAGATGGCCCAGCCGCGCGCAGTTGACCGTGACGACCCCGACCGAACCCGTCTGTTCGGCCGAGCCGAACAGCCCGTTGCCGCGCTTGAGCAACTCGCGCAGGTCGAGCTGCAGACGGCAACACATCGACCGCACCATGTTGGGGGAGAGTTCGGAATTGATGAAATTCTGGAAGTAGGGAAGACCGTATTTCGCGGTCATGTCGAACAGGCGCTGCGCGTTCTCCGACTCCCACGGGAAATCCTTGGTGATGTTGTAGGTCGGGATCGGGAAGGTGAAGACACGGCCCTTCGCGTCACCGGCGGTCATGACGTCGATGTAGGCGCGGTTGATCAGGTCCATCTCGGCCTGCAGATCGCCGTAAGCGAAAGGCATGTCCTCGCCGCCGATGCGGGGCGTCTGCGCGCGCAGATCCTCGGGACAGGTCCAGTCGAAGGTCAGATTCGTGAAAGGCGTCTGCGTCCCCCAGCGCGAGGGGACGTTGAGGTTGTAGATCAGTTCCTGCATGCACTGCCGCACGGCCGCGTAGGGCATCCGGTCCTTGCGCACGAAAGGGGCCATATAGGTGTCGAACGAGGAAAAGGCCTGCGCTCCCGCCCATTCGTTCTGCAAGGTCCCCAGGAAGTTGACGATCTGCCCGACCGCGGAACTCATGTGCCGAGGCGGCCCCGACTCGACCTTGCCCGGCACGCCGTTCAGCCCCTCGTTGAGCAAGGTGCGCAGCGACCAGCCGGCGCAATACCCCGACAGCATGTCCAGATCATGGATATGGATGTCGGCGTTGCGATGCGCCTCGCCGATCTCGGCCGGGTAGACGTGCGACAGCCAGTAGTTCGCCGTGACCTTGCCGGCCACGTTGAGGATGAGCCCGCCCAGGGAATAGCCCTGGTTGGCATTGGCATTCACGCGCCAGTCGGTGCGGCCGAGGTATTCATTCACCGAGCTTTCCACATCGACCAGGGCCTTGTGGTCCTGGCGCAGTTTGGCATGCTGCTCGCGATAGACGATGTAGGCGCGCGCGGTCTTGAAGTGATCCGCCGCGATCAACGTCTGCTCGACCACGTCCTGAACCTGCTCGACGCTCGCGGCCTGATGGCCGAAGCGGTGGATGAGGACCTTGACCGCCGCGTCGCACAGCGTTTGCGCCTGCTCGGACCCGAACTCGCCGCTGGCCTCGCCCGCCCTCGACAGCGCCGAGAAGATCTTGCCCGCATCGAATGCGACGCGAAGGCCGTTGCGCTTGATGATCTCGCGCGGAAGGGTCAGACTGCGCTCTGCGGCTGTTCGATGCATCTTGGTCTCCTGACAACAGGAGACACTATATCTAGCGTTACAGACCCATGGAATCAACTAGATGTAGTCATGACATGGGTCAAACAAGATGCAGATTTCGACCCCGGATCGACACCCCGCGCCTAGGTCCGAGCGAGCCACTCCACAGCGGGCGTTCACGGCGCGGTTGACGCCTTGATCCTGTGGCGCCTCATCTTTTCCCACAACGTTTTCCGGCTGATGCCGAGACTGTCCGCGGTCTTGACAATCTGTCCCTTGTGCTCGGAGACGCACTTCTCAAGGTAGTCGCGCTCGATCCGCGCCAGGTACTGGTCGAGGCGCTCGTGGGGCTGCGGTGCCTCGGCCGACATGGCCGCGTGCGCGCGCTCCGAGCAGGGCAGGCCGGATCGTTCCCAGCGGACCCAGCAATCCGCGGAAAAGTGATAGGCGCGGTCGATGACCGCGAACAGCTCGCGCACGTTGCCCTCCCAGGGCTGCACCTTGGCCCAGGCGAGGAACTGAGGGTCGAGGCGCTTGGTCTGGCCCAGCTTGGCGTTGAGACTGTCGACATGCCGATGCGCCAGCCAGGCGATGTCTTCCTGGCGTTCGCGCAAAGGTGGCAGGTGGATGGGCACGCCGCTGATCCGGAACAGGAGGTCTTGCCGGAATTCGCCCGCATCGACGAGTGCGTCCAGGGATTTATGCGTGGCGCAAATCAGCCGCACGGCCACCTGGATGGTCTTCTCGCTGCCGACCCGCCTGATTTGACCGTCCTGCAGCACGCGCAACAGCTTGGCCTGGACGTTGAGCGGCATATCCCCGATTTCATCGAGGAACAGGATGCCGCCGTCGGCCTGTTCGAACACGCCGATGTGCCGCTTGCCGGCGCCCGTGAATGCGCCGGGCTCATGGCCAAAAAGCTCCGATTCGAGAAGGCCCTCGCTGATGGCGGCGCAGTTGATCGCCACCAGCGGCGGCACTCCCTTGCCGATGCGATCCTGGCACATGCGGGCATGGATGTGCTGGGCGACGATCTCTTTGCCCGTGCCCGATTCTCCGTGGATCAGGATGGGCAAATCGAGGGTGGCGACCCGCGCGATCAACTGCTCCAGCGCGCGGGAAGCCGGCGAGACGCCGAACCAGGCGTCAGGGGACGCGCCGCAAAGCGGCAGCCATTCGCCGATGCGCTGCATCAAGACATCGACATCGAAGGGTTTCTGGATGTAGTCCCAGGCGCCTTCGCGCACCAGGCGCACCGCCTGGGCGATCGAGCCATAGCCCGTCATGAAAACCACCGGCGGACAGCACCCGCCGTAGCGCTGCATCATGGCGGCAAGCAGACTTTCGCCGTCTCCATCGGGCAGGCGAATGTCGCTCAGCACCAGGGGATAGAGCCGCTCGTGCAGTGCGGCGCGCGCCTGGCCGAGATCGCGAACCCACTGGCAGCGGTAATG
>JAKAFK010000083.1 GCA_021817985.1 Pseudomonadota bacterium
AAGGTTAACGTCCTGCCGGGGCTTCCCTGCAAGCTTGACAACGGTGCCTTACGACACCGTCACGCCGTCTTCAGGGTGGGGGAATTTGGGGTGGCCAAAAGTGGGGGAATTTGGGTGGCCATCGGGGGGAAGCTGAGGTGAACTTGTTTTTAAGTAACCGATAGGTTACTATTTAGCATGGCTATCAAGGTAGAAGAATACCTAACCGGGGAGGGGAAAAACCACTATAGGCAATGGTTCAACAGCTTACCGGTCGAGTATGCTTCCAAAGTAGCGGCGGCACGAGCGCGTATGATGGCCGGCAGCCTCGGGAACGTGAAGCCAATCGACGGCACTCTCAAGGAGTATCGAATCGACTGGGGGCCGGGAATCCGGATTTACCTCGTCCAGGATGGACGATAGGTTGATCGTGCTGCTTGGCGGTGGAACGAAAAACGGCCAGCAAGTCGACATCAAGCGGGCAAGGGAGCTTCGGGACGAATATTATGCCCGCAAGGCGGCAGAAAGAAAGGAGCGAAAAGGATAACATATGAAACGGCTGACTGTGGACTCTGCCGAAACGGTGCAAACGCGGATCAAGAGCGATCCAGTGTTTGCGGAAGCCCTGTTGAGAGAAGCAACCGATTTATTCCTTAACGGTGAGGCTGAAGCCGCGCGCCTGCTCCTGCGGGACGTTGTGAACGCCACCGTGGGTTTCGAACAGATCGCGCTAGCAACCCGTCGCCCCAGTAAAAGCATCCATCGCATGCTTTCCGCTCGGGGCAACCCGACCATGGAGAGCCTAGCGGCTGTATTTTCAGCGATCCGGGGTGCCCTCGGTGTCAGTTTCGAGACGCATACTGTGCATCACGCTAAAGTAGCCTGATTTCCCAGTTCGAGGCCCCGGCAACCACAGGATCAAATGACAACCATGGTCTGGCTATTGGGATGTTGCGAAGGATATTCCGGTCTCGGTCGCGCGATGACGCTATTTTCCGGTCCGTAATTCTCGGTGAAACTCCATAGCTGGCGAGCTTGCCAGCAGTGGCATAAAAATAGCTCAACCGGCCAGAGAGAGTTTTACACCCTTTTGACGGACACTACCGATGCCAACGAATCGAGAGGGAGGATGCCTAGAACCAAAATGAGGTGTCCTTCATCAAAAATTCCACGTACGACATATAGTGCGACCCATCGCACGAGAAGGTGAGGCTGATCATCCCGTTGAAGAGGTTGATGGAGGAGGTTCGCAGATAGATGTTGGGGTCGGCCAGCCGCAAGGCCCTCATCAGGTGAAGAATCCGCCGGATGTCGGGCTGGGGCACCGCGGCGTCCAGCGGGTAGGGCTGAGGCGGATACACCAGGCAGATGTCCGGATCGCTCAGCGCTTCGTGATCCAACATTCGATAGCGGAACGGGTCGTCCACGGTCCAGATCGTGGCCTGGCTGCTCGAGAAGTGTATTTGGCACTGAAACACGCCCCGCTGCGTCAGCAGCTCTTCCAGAATGGATATCGCCTGATCGACATTGCGGTCCAGGGGACTCTCGACGCGGCATTGCTGAAACACCGTGCCCCTGATGGCCGGGTCGCCCTTCACCTGGCGCCAATAAGCGGGTTCGTCGTAGAGCTCGGCGGTCACGGGAAGGTCGCGCAGGTCGAAGTCGGCACCGAGATAGCCCGATGGGCCGGCATCGGCGGACACGACCTGCAAGGCCGTGAGCGAGGGGCGCTGTCCGATCAGACTGATGTAGGCATCGGACAGTAGGAACCCCCAAGGCGGCATGGCCTCCTTGAAGTAGGGCCGACGTGATCGGTCGCGGCCGAAGTGGCCCGGCGCCAATGCGCCTTGCGCGACATTGTCGCAGATCTGATGGCGGTGCATGTCGACGCAGTACAGGAACTTGCAATAGGGGATGTCGGCGAAGCCCCTCATGAGCGCCGCATTCAGTTGTTCGCGGTCTCCCCAGACCGGCGCGCACTGCTCGGCGAGTCGGGCCATGGGTTCACGCAATTGTCGCGCGAGCGCTTCCCGTTGCAAATAAATACTGTCTTTCCACGATTTTGTCACGAGCTTGCCCTGGGGGGATGGATACGGGATAGTTTAAGGTACGCCTCTGCGTTCCTGGAAAACGGGGGCTCGTCCCATGACAGGGCCGGCGGCTGCAAAGGCCCTCTCGCGAGAAAAACGGGACAGGATCTCTTGCCTGGTGCACCTTGGACCCTCCGCCCGAAACGCCGATGGAATGCCCCGCGCCGGTTGCGGGGCATCTTCGCTATCGGAGTCCATCCGGACGTTCGCCCAGTTGGACAGCGTCGCCGTCAGCCGCTTGAGATTCGGGAGACGCGCGCGGCGCTGCGCCACCCCGTACTCGACAGCCAGCAGCTCAACCTCAAAAACCAGGGTTGCATTGGGAGGAATCACGCCCCCGGCTCCTCGTGCCCCGTAACCCATTTCCGGCGGGATGGTGAGCTTGCGCTTGCCGCCCACCCGCATGTTGGCAACGCCCTCGTCCCATCCCTTGATGACGCGGCCGCGTCCCAGGGGAAAACTGAACGGCTCGTTTCGATCGAGGCTGGAGTCGAATTTCGAACCGTCTGTGAGCCAACCCGTGTAATGGACCGAAACCGTACGCCCCGTTTCCGCAATGTCGCCCGTGCCGATGTGCATGTCTTCAATGATCAACCCGTTGTCTGCCACGATAACCTCCAATCTGTCATTGTCATTACGTCGAGGGCCGAGCACCCGCCAGGCAGGCCGAAGAATGAGGCCGCATGCCTTAGCTGGGAAGCCGGTACCCTTTCTCGTGCACCAATCTTAGCAGGGCATCGACGACCTCCGCATCATATAGCTTCCCGCGATTCTCCGTGATTTCGTTCAGTGCCGCGTCGATCCCCAGGGCAGGACGGTAGGGGCGGTGCGAGGCCATGGATTCCATGACGTCCGCCACGGCCAGGATTCGTGCCTCGGGAAGAATCTGGCCGCCCTTCAGCCCTTGAGGATAGCCGCTGCCGTCCATGCGCTCATGGTGCTGCCGGATGATTTCCGCGATGGGCGAAGGCAACTGCACGTCCTTGAGGATTTCATAGCCGCGCTCGACATGCCCTTGGACCAGCGCATATTCTACCGGCGTCAGGCGTCTCGGCCTCGAAAGAATCTCCGCAGGGACGCTGATCTTGCCGATGTCATGGACTAGGCCGATCCGCTGCAGTTCCCTGCATTTGTCGTCCGGAAAACCCATCTCGCGGGCAATGTCGGCCGCGATCACGCCCACGCGTCGCTCGTGGCCCGCCGTGTATGGATCGCGCTGCTCCACCATGTTGGAGACGGCAAGCAGGGTCCCTTCCATGGCAGACTCCAGTTGCCGGACATAATTGGCGATGCGCACCTCATCGCGCATATGCTCCGTGATGTCGAGCAGCATGCCGCGGCTGGCGCGGTAGTTTCCTTGCGCATCGTAAATCACCGTTGCCGTCAGCATCGCCGGGAAGGTCGTGCCATCTTTGCGGATCACCTGATAGCCGACGTCACGCGCGTGGCCCGCCTGCTTGAATGCGTCGAAAAGCCGCTCAAATTTCTCGGCATCGTCGTGCGCCACGACGTCGGACCATTTTTTCTTTCCGACGACTTCGTCCCGCGTGTAGCCGAGCCAGGACAGCTCGGTGTCGTTGATGCGCAAAAAGACGCCGCGCTGGTCGAGGGAGTGGTAGCCGCACGGTGCATTGTTGTACAGGTCGTCGAGCTCCTCGGCGAATGTCCGCAGCGATTCCTCGGCCTGCTTGCGTTCCGTGATATCCCGAATGAATCCGAACAGGAGGCCATTCTCCCGCCGATAGCTGACCGAGACTTCCACCGGAACGCTGCTGCCGCCTTTGCGGTGAAGCCGGGTCTCGAAGCGGTCCTGTCCCTCACGGACGATCCTCGCGAGATGGCTTCTCGTGTCTTCAGGCCCCTCGAGCGCATCGAGCGCCGCGATGCTCATGCCTTGGAGCTCTTCGCGCGAATAGCCGGTGATCTTGAGGAGGGCATCGTTGACCTCCATGATCCGGCCCTCCGGCGTCCCGGCCAGGAACCCGTCGGACGAGGTTTCGATCACACAACGGTAGCGGATCTCCGTCGCGCGGAGTTCGTCTTGCGTGCGCTGCCTGTCGGTGAGCAGGCGCGCTGCCTTGGCCAGCAGTTCGTCGCTGTTGAAGGGCTTGTTGATGTAGCATTGCACGCCGGCCTGATGCATCCTCACCCTCAAGGCCGGGTCGTCCCTCGCGGTGAGCACGATGATGGGCGTGTTGTCCATGTCTTTGCGCCGGCGCAGGGCTTCGACCAGTTCGTCGCCGCTCATCGCCGGCATCATGATGTCGGCGATGATCAGATCGGGCTTCATCTGCACGGCCTTCGTCAATCCTTCCTGTCCGTCGCCCGCCTTCTCCACGCGGTAGTGTGGGCTCAGTAAGCCGGCCACGTAGGCGTTCATGTCGGGGTTGTCGTCGACGACGAGAACCAGCGGCGCGCCAGCCTGGAGGGCATGGGCGGAAGCCGCAGCGGGCCGCGGATGGGCCAATTCCTCCACGGCCTCTTGTTCGAGTACGGCCGGAACCCCGGGGGCCTCCTCGACGAGCACGACGCCGGAGGGCGCAGTGCGCGGCAGCGTGACCCTGAAGCGGGCGCCGCCGCCGGGGGCCTCGGACACGGCGATGGCGCCGCCGTGCAATTCCACGAAATCCTTGACGATGGCGAGGCCCAGGCCCGTTCCACCGTGCCTGCGGCGGGCGCCGCCCTCGATCTGCCGGAAGCGCTCGAAAATCGCCTGGCGCAAGTCCTCCGGCACGCCCGGCCCGGTGTCGGCCACCTCGATCAGGATCTGGCGATCCGCATCTTCGAGCGTGACGCCGATGTGCCCGTCCGGCGGGGTGAATTTGAACGCGTTGGACAGAAGATTCAACATGATGCGCTGCAGCTTCTCCCGATCCGCTTCCCCTGGGAGATGCAAAGGCGCCATGATCGTGTAGCCGATGCCCCGATCCGCCGCCATCGACTCGAAATGGCTGGCGATCGTTCGCACCACATGCGCGAAATCCAGCGCAGACCAGCGGGTCTGCATGCGACCGGCCTCGAGCTTGGCTGCATCCAGTAGATCCGTCACGTGCCGGCAGAGCAGCCGCGCATTGCGCAGCATCAGTTCCGTCTCTTGCCGCTCCGGCAGCGGCAAATCACGCCGCAACCGACTTTCCAGCGGCCCCATGATGAGGGTGAGCGGCGTGCGCAGTTCGTGGCTCACGTTGGCAAAGAACTGGCTCTTCAGCGTTTCGAGTTCCAGCGTTTTCTCATAGAGGCGCTCCAGTTCGGCGTTGGCGGCCTTCAGTTGGGCGCTGGTCGCGGCGACCTCCTTCGAGCGCGCGAAGATTTCCGCCTCCATGGCGAGCGCACGCGCGCTCAGGCTGTCGTTGAGGTGGCTTTGCTCCACCCCCTGCCGCTTCAGCCGCACGAACTCCGTGACGTCCTCCACCCGATGGACGATGTATTGAACCTTGTCGCCCTTCCCCCGTATCGGCGTGTTGACCGGGCTCCAGTAGCGCTCCTCGAACCCGCCGCCGTCTGCCTCCGGCTTGCGGATATCGTATTTCTGCACCGGCATGGCGTCGGGCGTTCCGCTCGTCAGGACGCGCAGAAGCGATGCGTGCAGGTTGCGCACGCCTTCTGCCGACGGATCGCCCGGATTGTCCGGAAAAACCTCGAAAAGGCCACGGTTCACGATGTCCTCGCGCCGGGTCATCGTTGCGCGCAGGTAGGCGTCGTTCACGCCCACAATGACGAGTTGCGGATCTAGGATGAGATAGGGGTCGGGGGCGCCCTCGAAAAGCGCCTGATAGTCCAACTCGTTGACGTTCCTGGCGACCATCCCCCCCACCTTGCTTGCAGTCATGCGAATGCGGCGATCGCCGCGCCTTCAGGCGTCGGCGTGCGTCGTCTCCTTGTTGTTTGGCGAGAATATACTCCCAATTCGGGATTCTGGGCAGGATCTCGCGGACAGGTTTGCGCGGACGACGGGGGCCGAGATTGTTTTTTAGTCCAAACTCTGCTGAAATCCAATTCCCGACAAAATCCGTCAGCTATTCGCCCAGCCATGCCGAACGCCCTCAAGCCCCACCCGGAACCGACGCCAGCGCAGCGGAAGCTGCTCAAGGCGCTCGCGCGCCTGTTGCCGCCTGCCTGCCTGTTGACCGATCCCGAGGACCTGCGGCCCTTCGAATGCGACGGCCTGTCGGTCTACCGGCGCTTGCCGCTGGCGGTCGTGTTGCCGGAGACGGTCGAGCAGGTGCAGGCCATCATGCGGCTGGCCCACCGAATGCGCGTTCCGGTGGTGGCGCGCGGCGCGGGGACGGGTTTGTCGGGCGGCGCGTTGCCGGCGGCTGACGGCATCCTGCTCAGTCTCGCCAAATTCACCCGCATCTTGCGCATCGATCCGCCCAATGCCCTTGCGAGCGTCGAGCCGGGCGTGCGCAATGTCGCCATCTCCGAGGCCGCGGCGGCACATGGGCTGTACTATGCGCCCGATCCGTCTTCACAGATCGCCTGCACGATCGGCGGCAACGTCGCAGAAAACGCCGGCGGCGCGCATTGCCTCAAGTATGGCCTGACGGTCCACAATGTGCTGGGCCTGAAGGTCGTCACGGGGGAGGGCGAACTGGTCTCGATCGGTGCCGGGACGCTCGACTCGCCCGGTTACGACCTGCTTGCCCTGATGGCGGGCTCCGAAGGCATGCTGGCGGTCATCGTCGAGGTCACGGTCAGGCTCTTGCCCAAGCCGGAGCGCGCGCAGGTGGCACTGGCCGCGTTCGACGACATCGCCAAGGCAGGCGAGGCGGTCGGCGCCCTGATTGCCGGCGGGATGGTCCCCGCCGCGCTCGAGATGATGGACACGCTGGCCGTCCAGGCGGCCGAGGACTTCGTGCGGGCCGGCTATCCCAAAGATGCGGCAGCGATCCTGCTGTGCGAGGTGGACGGGGGCAATGCGGAAGTCTCCCACGCCATCATGGCCGTGCGCGAAGTCCTCCTGCGCAGCGGGGCGAGCAGGGTACGCACCGCGGTCGATGAGGCCGAGCGCCAGCTTTTCTGGAAGGGCCGCAAATCCGCCTTTCCCGCGGTGGGGCGCATCGCGCCGGACTATTATTGCATGGACGGCACGATCCCGCGGCGCGAATTGCCGCGCGTATTGCGCGAAATCTCGGCGCTGTCGGCCCGCTATGGTCTTCCGGTGGCCAACGTCTTCCACGCCGGCGACGGCAATTTGCATCCGCTGATCCTGTTCGACGCGAACAAGCCCGGTGAACTCGCGCGCTGCGAGGCATTGGGTCGCGAGATCCTGGCGCTGTGCGTGGCGGCAGGCGGCACGATCACCGGCGAGCATGGCGTCGGCATGGAGAAAATCGATTCGATGTGCATTCAGTTCCAAAGCGGCGAACTCCGCCAGTTCCATGCCGTCAAGGCGGCGTTCGACCCTGCCGGTCTGCTCAACCCGGGGAAGGCGGTGCCGACTTTGCATCGTTGCGCGGAATTCGGGGCGATGCATGTCCATCGGGGCGAGTTGCCCCATCCGGAACTGGATCGCTTCTGATGGGGGCGACCGACCAGAGCGTCGCGCTGCGCAACCAGGTGCTTGGGGCGCTCGAGGCAGGCACGGCGCTCAAGATCTGTGGGGGCGAGAGCAAACATTTCCTGGGGCGGACGACCGATGGGCAGGCATTGTCCGTGGCCGAACACCGTGGGATCGTCGACTACGATCCGCGTGAGCTGGTGCTCACCGCACGCGCGGGAACCCGGCTCGCCGAACTCGAGGAGACGCTGGCCCAGGCGGGCCAGATGCTCGCCTTCGAACCGCCCCACTTCGGCGAACGGGCGACCTTGGGCGGCACCCTGGCTTGCGGATTGTCCGGGCCGCGCCGCCCCTATCGGGGGGCCGCGCGCGATGCGGTTTTGGGCTGCAGGCTGATCAACGGTCATGGCGAGGTCCTGCGTTTCGGAGGGCAGGTCATGAAGAATGTGGCGGGTTACGACGTCTCGCGCCTGATGGTCGGTGCTTACGGCACCCTGGGCCTCTTGCTGGAGATCAGCGTGAGGGTATGGCCGCGCCCGACCCATAGCCTGACGCTGGTGCGCGAATGCGGTCCGTCGGAGGCCATCGAGCGCATGTGCGGGCTATCGGTGCAGCCGTTGCCGGTGGACGGCGCCTGCTTCCATGAGGGACACTGCTATGTCCGCGTATCGGGCGCGAAGACAGCCGTCCAGGACGCGCACAGACGGCTGGATGGCGAGGTGCTGCACGACGGCGGCGCGTTTTGGGAGGCCTTGCGCGAGCACCGGCTGCCATTTTTCGCGGGCCACGAGCCGCTGTACCGCATTGTCGTCAAACCGCACACGCCGCCCCTGGCGATCGCCGGGGACTGGCTGCTGGACTGGGGCGGGGCCCAGCGCTGGCTCGCCAGCACGGTGCCCGTAGCCGCCATCCGCCACTGCGTGTCGCAGGTAGGCGGCCATGTGACGCGATGGCGGGCGGACGGATCCGAGGCGGATGTCTTCGAGCCGCTGACGCCGGCACTCGCGCGCATCCATCGGCGCCTGAAGGATTGCTTCGATCCGCGGCACGTGTTCAACCCGGGCCGCACCTATCCCGGGCTATAGCGCCGTGCAAACTGCCATCGATCACGCGCTGTTGCAACGCACGGAAGTCGGCGAGGCCGATGCGATCCTGCGCGGCTGCGTCCATTGCGGCTTTTGCAATGCGACCTGTCCCACCTACCAGATCTTGGGCTCCGAACTGGACGGCCCGCGCGGACGCATCTATTTGGTCAAGGAGATGCTCGAGGGCAGGCGCCCCAGCGCTCGGACCCGCCTGCACCTCGATCGCTGTTTGACCTGCCGTGCGTGCGAAACCACCTGTCCTTCCGGCGTGCAATATGGCCGTCTGCTCGGACTCGGCCGGCAGGAGATCGAAAGGCGCACCCGACGTCCGCTGTGGGAGCGGGCGCTGCGGGCCGTGCTGCTGGCGATCCTGCCCTATCCGCCGCGGGTGCGCGCCGTGCTGTGGGCCGCGCGCTTGGCGCGCCCTGTGCTGCCTTCGCGGCTTCGGGGGAGGCTGCCGCTCAGGCGTGTAGCGCGCCCGCGCCCGGCGCTCCGGCACCGTCGGCGGATGCTCTTGCTGGAAGGCTGCGTGCAGCCCGTGGTGCTTCCTTCGACCAATGCCGCCGCCGCGCGGGTGCTTGATCGACTCGGCATCAGCGTGGCGAGCGCCGCGCGGGCGGGCTGCTGCGGGGCCTTGCATGAACATCTTGCGCATGGGGACACGGCGCGCGAGCTGATGCGCCGGAATATCGATGCCTGGTGGCCGTATGTCGAGGAGGGGGTCGAAGCGCTCGTGACGACCGCCAGCGCGTGCGGCCTGATGGTGAAGGATTATGGCCATGCGCTCGCGGGCGATGCCGCCTATGCGGCGAAGGCGGCGCGCATCAGCGCGCTCGCGCGCGACCTGAGCGAAGTGCTGGCCGGCGAGGCGCTGGAGCGTTTCGCCGATGTCGGCAAAGGCCGGCGCATTGCCTGGCACGCCCCTTGCACATTGTGCCACGGCCAAGGCATCACCGGCTCGGTCGAGGGCATCCTGGAGCGCTGCGGGTACGTGCTGGAGCCGGTCGCCGACGCTCATCTGTGCTGCGGTGCGGCGGGCACCTACAGCCTGTTGCAGCCCGCCCTGTCGCAAGAGCTCCTGGCGCGGCGGGTTGTCGCGCTGACCGCGGGAACGCCTGACGCGATCGCCACCGGCAACATCGGCTGCCAGCTCCACCTTGCGGGGGCGAGCCCGGTCCCGGTGTGCCATTGGATCGAGTTGTTGCACGACCCTCAAGAGAATGATGTTTCATAACGAAAGGAGAACACATGACGATCAAATCATTTCATCCCCCGCAACGGATCCTCCTGGGGCCTGGTCCGTCCGACGTCAGCGCGCGCGTGCTGGAGGCCATGGCGCGCCCCACCATCGGCCATCTGGACCCGGCCTTCGTGGCGATGATGGACGAGCTGAAGACGCTTCTCAAGTATGCCTTCCAAACCGAGAACGAACTCACCATGCCGGTGTCCGCTCCCGGTTCGGCCGGCATGGAAACGTGCTTCGTCAACCTCGTCGAGCCGGGAGACAAGGTGATCGTGTGCCAGAACGGGGTGTTCGGTGGGCGCATGCGGGAGAATGTGGAGCGCTGCGGCGGCGTGGCCGTGATGGTGCAAGACGATTGGGGACGTGCGGTCGATCCGAACAAGCTGGAAGATGCCCTCAAGGCGAACCGCGACGCAAGGCTCGTCGCGTTTGTCCAGGCCGAGACCTCGACCGGTGCGGCGTCGGACGCCCGGCGGCTGGTCGAGGTGGCGCACCGATACGAGTGCCTTGCGATCGTGGACGCCGTGACCTCCCTGGGCGGCTCACCCCTCGAAGTGGACGCGTGGGGCATCGATGCGGTCTATTCCGGTACGCAAAAATGCCTGTCTTGCACGCCGGGCCTGGCGCCGGTCAGTTTCAGCGCGCGCGCGCAGGACAGGATCAAGGGGCGCAAGACGGCCGTGCAGAGCTGGTTTCTGGACCTCAACCTGGTGATGGGCTACTGGGGCGGGGCCAGCCGGCGCAGCTATCATCATACGGCCCCGATCAACGCGCTCTATGGCTTGCATGAGGCGCTGGTCATGCTGCAGGAAGAAGGGCTCAAGAATGCCTGGGCGCGGCATCGGCGGAACCACCTTGCGCTGCGCGCAGGCCTGGAGAGCATGGGCCTGCGGTTCGTCGTGCCCGAAGAAGAGCGCCTGCCCCAGCTCAATGCGGTTCGCGTGCCGGAAGGCGTGGACGATGCGGCCGTCCGGAGCGCCCTGCTGCAGGACTATGGACTCGAGATCGGCGCGGGTCTGGGCGCCATGGCGGGTCAGGTCTGGCGCATCGGCTTGATGGGATATGCGTCCAATGCGCGCAATGTCCTGTGCGCCCTGGCGGCCCTGGACGACGTGCTCGGTCGCGTTGGGGCCCCGGTCGAACGGGGCGTCGCCGTGCGCGCGGCGCAACAGGCACTCGTGGCCTAGCCGCGTTCAGGCTGTCCTCGCCGCTTATTCGTAGGTCTTGCCGACGCGGCGGCCGGGACGCTTTTTCTGGGTGACGACCCCCTTCACCACGTCGAGGCCGGGGACCTCGACGGTCGCATACAGGTCGTTGAGGGGGCGCAGATACCAGCGCTCCTCATGCTGGGCGAGCTGGCGGAAGATGTATTCGTCGTTGTGATAGGCGAGGACGAAAGAGCCGTTGGTGGCGAGGCCCTCGGGTTCGATGATGATGATCTCTCCCTCCGCGAACTCGGGCAGCATGCTGTCCCCCAGGACCATGAGGGCGAACGGCTCCGCACTGGCGCAGCCGCCAAGCGCAAGGTCCTCGGGAGGAACGTCGGCGCGAATGGGGATGACTCTCTTGTCTTCCATGGAAACGGTATTCCCGGTTGCGAAACAGTCCAAGTATAGGGCCTCTCGAGCGAACTTGGAATGGGGCCGCCAACATCGGCGACCCTGTTTCATCGCGGCCCCGGGGTCCCGGGCGGAGCCTCGACGAGCCCGATGCGCCGCCGAGTGATGCGGCAGGCCGATCTCGCCGGATGGTGATGCATTGGCCGGATAGCCAGTATTGGCGCGGGATTCGAGAGGAACGTCCTAAAGAGTCTGCCGCCGGGGCCGATACCATAAAAAGACTGGATTGTCGGCAGATGGGCATGGCCCGATCGATTTCGGGCACGCCGACCCCCCGGTCGGGGGACTCGGGTTTCCCGGGTTCGACGCGGCGAATGAGCGCCCGCTTGGGCCGGTAGCCTTCATGACTCCAGAGACTGGTCGACAGCGGACGCTGCTCCTCGTCGATGACGAGCCGAACATCATCTCGGCCCTCGTGCGGGTGCTGCGACCCGACGGCTATCGGATCCTGAGGGCCCAGAGCGGGCGCGAGGGGCTTGCGCTCCTGGCGCGCGATGACGTCGGCGTGATCCTGTCCGATCAGCGCATGCCGGAGATGACCGGCGTCGAGTTCCTGTCAGAGGTGAAGGATCGCTTTCCTGACACGGTGCGTCTTGTCCTGAGCGGCTATACGGACCTCAATTCGATCACCGACGCAATCAATCGCGGCGCCATCTACCGTTTCCTCACCAAACCGTGGGAAGACGACCTGCTTCGGGAAAACGTTCGGGAAGCCTTTCACCGCCACGAGATCCAACTGGAGAACCTCCGGCTGACCGCTGAACTCCGCGATGCGAACGCGGCCTTGCTGCGCGCCAACCAGGAGCTCGAGCAGCGGGTCGAAGACAAGACGCGGGAAATCACCCGCAACATGAGCATCCTCCGGATCTCGCAGGAGGTGCTCGACCACTTGCCCCTTGCGGTCATCGGCATCGGTGACGACGGTCTGATCGCCATCGCCAACCACGAAGCCCATGCCTTGTTTGCCGATCGTGCGACCCGGAGCCTGCTCGGCGAGCCGGCGCAGGAGGCCTTGCCCGGCGAACTCCTGCGCAGGGCGCTGACGTGCCGAAGCGCGCCCGAGGAAGGCGGCCCGGCTGTGCGGCTGGACGATGGCCGCACCCTGCGCTGCTGGTGCCATCGCCTAAGCGCGCTCTCGCATGCCAAGGGGCTGGTCCTGGTGCTTGCGCCGCACGCCCACCCGTCTTGAAGCATCTTTCGCGAGTTTTTTCGACATGCACATGAATGCGGCCCGTCACGATGTGGACGACATACTGGCGAACTTCACGCAGTTGCCGGTGCTGCCGGGAGTGCTCAAGGAGGTGATCGCCACCTTCGAGGGCGCGGACTTCGATCCTGTGGCGCTGGCCAGAAAGATTGGGCAGGACCTGGGCTTGAGCGCCAAGGTGCTGCGCATTGCCAACTCCTCCTTCTAC
>JAKAFK010000084.1 GCA_021817985.1 Pseudomonadota bacterium
TCCGATCTACAGGAGCGTTGCGCCGGATTGCCGGTCACCATTGATCTGATGGATTACCGCAAGCTCACCGGCACGTATGACAAGGTCGTCTCGGTCGGCATGTTCGAGCACGTTGGGCCCAAGAATTACCCAGCCTTTTTCGAGGTGGTCGCGCACCTGCTCGACGACAACGGCCTGTTCTTACTGCACACCATAGGCAACCGCATCACGTCGCACAATGCCGACGCATGGATGGACAAATACATCTTTCCCAACGGCAAGCTCCCCTCGGCCCGGGAACTCGCACAGGTGCTGGAAGGCCGCTTCATGATCGAGGACTGGCACAGCTTCGGCCCCGACTATGACCGCACCCTGATGGCTTGGTGGAACAACTTCGAGCGGGCTTGGCCCAATCTCGCCGAGAAATATGATCCGCGCTTCTACCGAATGTGGAAGTACTACCTGATGTCCAGCGCCGGTTTCTTCCGCTCGCGTCAGGGCCAATTGTGGCAGCTGGTGCTGAGCAAACGCCAGCGCTCGGGCGTCTACCGATCGATCCGGTGACCTTCTCCCCACCACGCAAGCGCTGGGCCGTCGGCTTCCATCCGGTGGTGCGAGGAAGGCTGCTCGTGAACGGGGTTTTCTGGCCTTTCGTCGATTTGCCGTATCAGTTTTCTCTGTCTACGAGGCATTCTTCCGCGCCGGTCGTGGCGTTGGGAGGGAATAGAATGGCTCGGCGGCGTCGGGCAGATGCAACCGCACAACCTCTGCTGCGCCATTGGCAAGGCTGCATGCGCGCCTCCGAGCGGATTTCACCGATAAGCTCCCGACCCGCCCCTGCCGCGAAAACCAAGCGGTGGTGATCGAGGATTTGCACGTCAAGGGCATGCGGGCGAACGACAATAGCGCCCGCGTGATCAGCGGTGTGGGCTTTGGGATGTTTCGCTCGCAGAACGAGGCGATTGATTTACGTGATCGTGAAGGGACGCGTCCGCGGTGCAAGACGCGCCACGAACGCGACCACAACGCGGCGCGGCACTTGAAACGGCTGGCCACCGCAACGGCCCTGCCGGTGGCGAGTCCGCCCAGCAATGGCAGCCGGGAAGGTTGCGCCTGTCAGTCACGAATTCGGTCAGCAAGACGGTTCGGCGCAGGAAAAGAAAACCGTGCGCACTTTGTTGATAGCAGAGCGTGGAATGTGACCCAGAGCTGCCACCTCGGGTGACCGGCGAATTCCGCAGGCGCCTGCACGAGTATGTGGGGACCGGCGCGATCGGACGTATATGAAAGCCCAGGAGATGTTGCGCAAGGCGGGCCGCCGGGAGTCCGCGCCGGGTGCAAAAGGGGCCGCATACCGCCCGGACGACTTCGAGGTCAAATCCTATGGAGCCGAGCAGGTCAACGCCTTCTGGCATGGCGATTTTCACGACGCCTCGCGTTGCGTGCTGACCAAGCAGGGCGGGGTGCAGACGCGGCTGCTCGGTGTCCTCGATGATCATTCGCGGCTCGCCTGCCACGCGCCGCTTCGGCACCGTGAACCTGGACGACGGCGCCAGTGGTCTTGGCGAGGGGCTCGGCCACCTTAAGAGGTGCGGGCATCACCTTGCCGAGGGCGGGAGAGGGTCTGATCGACGGACGCACGCGTGCCGCACTCCAGGAATGCTGTCGGGGTGAAAGGCTCCCCCGATCGGCATTGCCTCGATCCGCTGGCGAATCAGCTCGGCGGTCTTGGCCGTCGTGTTCATGTACAGAAATGGATGCGAGTTTCTGACAAACTGCAAGTGCGATGACGCCCAGGGAGATGCTCGTGTTCCCTCCGGTGGCCAAACCTGGAATCGAACCCGCGTCCGCATAGTGGTTCAAACAGAGGGTTCGGCGGGTGCGTCATTATTCGGCGGCAGGATCGGTAAGTCGCCGAATCGTCAGAGCGCAGCGTTGTTCGATCAATGCGTTGATTCGCTCAACGACGGCATTGCCAGCAAAACTGCGTCCGGGGTCAGCGTGGAGCTTGCGCGCCATGGCTGGCAGTAACTTTGCCAATTCCAGAATGCGCCGTCTGGCTTGAGCTTTGGTGAGACCGACGTCTTCTGCAAACTGCGCCCAGTGCCGCTTCTCAACTTCGCTGAACTTGTACTTGCTACCGATTTTCATCGCCATCTTCGGCGTCAGGGTTGGATACACCGCTGTCGAGAGCGTGTCGTAAAACGGTGCCAGAACGGCGGCCTTGCCTGCGTACAGTAAAGAGAAATTCTTGGCGTGCGCATCGTGATTGCCGATCAGCGCATTGAAGATCACGTAATCGAGCAGTCGCAGAACCTGCGGAGCGCTGGGGCGTGTCGCATGGCGTACCAGATCAAAGCACTGGGCCAGGTCGGGGCCGCCTTCATTCTGGTATTTCATTTCGGGCACCACCCCCAGCGCTTGGCAGAAGTCCTCTTGATGAAGGCGTTGCCGCCGTCCCTGGGCATCGATCAGTCGGTCGTAGCGCTCAACCAGCAAGAACGAGCGATTCAACACCCGGTGAACGTTTGATTTCGCTGGCTTGAGCTGCATGTCCTCAGCCAGGGCCATGCAGAATGCTTCGTTGATCACACTGTCTTCGAGGGCGTGCATGGCGGGTTTCAGGATGTGGGAGCTTGGCGTGCCATTGAGAGGCAGCCCAATGCGAGCGCCATCGAATACCACCGGCAGTTTGTCCTGGGCTCCCGCCAAGGAAAGTCGCAAACCGTCTTTGCCTGCCAGCATCGGGCGACGCGGCAATTCATCCAGGATGGCAACGACTTCCTCGTCGCTCAGCCATTGAACGTCATCGTTGCGGGCTGGCACAGGCAAAGCCTGCCCCGGCTCAAGGAACGTGACGGCCCCGGCGCATTCACCGCCGATGCGGTCCAGCAGTGCAAAGTCGTTCTGGCCGGAAACCTGGAACTGCTGCGCAATCAGGCGGCGCATTTGCCCTTCAGGCAGCAGACCAGCAAAGAAGGGGCGCGTTTTACGTTCATCGAACGGCTCTGCTTGCAGAGGCAGCGAGGCGGACAAGGCGACAGCGTTTTGCCGTGACAGCCAGCCAGGCGCGTAGCAAAAGTTCAGTCGGCCATCGACCAGCGCCAGCGTGCCGGCACGATCGGCGAAAAGCCAGACTTCCAGCTCATGCGCCATGGTCGCCACCCTCGCGTTGATCGTCGGCAGCAACAGATGGTAATCCGCTCAGCTGGACCTCACCACCCAGGGCATCAATGACCCGCAGCACGTTTTCCAGTCGCAAGGTGGGCTTGCCTGCTTCAAGGTCGACAATGAAGCGCACACCAACCCCTGCCGCCAGCGCCAACTGGGGCTGCGTCAGCCCGAGTTGCTTGCGAGCGGCACGCAGGGCATCGCCGAGTTGCTGAGGTGAGCGAATGGAGGTCATGGTTTGCTCTGTTTCCCGTTCGGGAAAGTATCAGCCACAACCGGGCTATGCGCAAGCGATATTTCCCGAACGGGAATGTTGGGTATGGTTAGCCCACGGATTGGTCATATATTTCCCGTTCGGGAAATATTGGTGCGCCTGGTTTCCAATAAGGGTTGGGATTTTGGGTATTGGTGGCAATTCCGAATATGAGTCGACGGCTGCAAGCCGCGCCGTGAGACGCCGATTAGGCTGTGGCGCGCCTTCCTCATGTCCAAGCCCGTCCAAGGGTTTCCTCACGGTGACTTGCGCCGGCTCGCTCTACGTGATGAGCGAGGTGGGATTATAGATGGCATAGAGCGATGCCCCTCCCGCAACCAGGGCACCCACCGCGGCCCTCTTTCCCGCCTCTCTCTGTGCTGGTTCGCATTGTTGATCCAATGGCCGGTGGCTAGACTTGCCCGTGACTCTCGGTACACGCCACTTCGGGCTGTCGCCTGCCAGCCTCGTATGCTCAGGCACAGCGGAAACGCGAGCCGTTTTGAGTTTGGTTGCGCGCAAAATGGGCAAACCGAGCGGGAGGGGGGGCGACCTTGGCGACGAGGTGGACACTCGCGTGCGCATGGGCATGAATGCTCTGGAAGGGCATCACACAGTGCACGCCGAGTCCGGGATGCGATTTGTCGGAGCGGATGGTCAGGGACATCGGGCCACCTGGCTCATGGCAGGGGAAGGCGAACGCTCTCCCCGCTAAGGAATGCTGGCAGCGGCAAGGGTTCGCCCACGGAAGCCGTTCGAAGGCTGCCGGCGAGGATCCTGAATGCGCCATGATCCTCGTCCCGATCCGCATAGGGTGGGGAAAAATAATGCGTGCTGTGTTCTCGGGTCTTGCGGCCGTCGCCTTGCTGCTGGTGCTGCATGCGGCCCGCGCCGCTTCGAGCGTGCCGGGCGCGCCTCAGGTGGAATGGACGAAGCCAAAAATCGTCATTCGGACGGGGCAGAGCGATACCGACGGCTATGCGGCCACAGTCTTTCATCGGCGCGCCTATGTCGTGGACGTTACCGACCAGCAGGGCGGAGGTCTGAATGTCTCGCGAATCTGGTTCAGCACCAACCGCAGCGGGCATTGGAAACGGACACTCGTCGCCAAGATAACGGATGACCAGGGCGCGAGCGGGGTCACGACACCCCGGATCGTCGTGGTTCCGTCGTCCGGCCACGTGGTGATTGCGGCCATCGACTATTCCGCATCCGGCTCGAAGCTGCTGTCTTTCAGTGATCAGTCTGGAAGCTGGCAACCGCTGTCGCTGCCGCTTGAGGTTAAAACCGACTCTTCCGCATCCGACGGCACCCGCGCGGAGACATCGCCGGCCGTCGGAGGCATGGTTAATGCCCTGACAAGCTTCCTTTCGCAGCATATTCCGACCACGGTGGGTTCGCTGGGTGGCGGTGGGGAAGCCAACTCCGACAACGACACCGCGGCCGGCACGCTCGCGGACGAGCAGGTTCCATCGTTGGCCGCCTATGGCCACACCGTGGATCTTGCCTTCAATGCCGACTATGCCGGCACGTCATCCCAGTGCAGCAAGAACGAAGGCAATGTCTTTCTGAGCGTGCTCACGGATGGCGATGGCACGTGGTCTTCTCCGAAGAATGTCACCGAAGATTTGTGCCAAACGAGCCTGTTCGCCCGCAACCCCATTCTTGCCTATAACCCATCGGGTCGACTGTACCTGTTGTATGAACGCACGGGCGATCCGAGTACGCTAAGACAACTCGCGCTGCGATCCGGTACATTGGCAGCGTCGACGGAGCAAATCATTGCCCCGGCGCCAGCGTCTCAGAACTGGAGCGTGTTGCATTCGCTGTACGGCCTTGAGGCCCTTGCATTCGATGCGCACGGAGGCGCGCGCGTCGCCTACATCACGTCCAACGGCGAGAATGTGACTCCTGCGCGTCTCATGTTTGCCACGGGTGGCGCCGAGGGATGGACGCGCACCTTGCTTCATCAAGCGACAAAGCGCTGGGACGATGCCGACGTCGCTGCCGTGGCGACTGCGGTCGCCGCCGGAGAGACAGGCACTGTGGTCGCTTTCGAGGGAACGGTCGATGGCGCAGGAACGCGGTCGGTATACCTCCTCACCCATCATCCGGGGACAGGTTGGAGTTCGCCGGAGAATTTTACCGGCAAGCGTGACACGGACACTTCTCCGAAGCTTGCCGTTTCCGGGGGGCTGATGCATTTGTTCATGAAGCGCGACGGCGTGGGTTATCTTTATGCGCGGCAGTTGCCAGTACCGGAAATCAGCGAGCAACTCCAGGATGCTTCGGGCGACACCCTGCGTCTCAGCGGCAGCGTTGCGCCTGAGACCAGTCCCGAAACAGTGCACGTCTGCCTGCAGCGCAAGATTGCAGAGAACCGGTGGGGAACGTGTCAACGTGATCGCGTGATCGCCGCGAACCAGGTGAATACCGGGCAGTTCACCTATCAGCGCCATTCGCTTGCTGCCGGCCGATACCGCGTGAGGGCAACGGTCCAGGAAACGGACGATCATCTTTCCGGGATCGGGCCCTGGCAGGATTTCACGGTGCGTTGACCGTAACGTGCCGCACCCCGATTCGCGGGATGCCAAGGCGATCAGGCCCGCAAGAACCTGTGATGTTCTGCCATGGACTACTCCCACTGAGATGTATTGGCCTGGCAAGCGTATCCGGTACTTAATCCATAACATTTTGCAAAATAACACTGGTGTGGCTTGGTTAAGGGCGGCCGTCGCAGCGAACTGAACGGAAACATCCCGAGTTTCATCCACATTTCGGACGGCAAGTTGCACGATGTGCATGCGCTTGTTGGCGATTACGCGGAACGCCCGCGGAGGGCGGAGGGTTCGGGGGCATGGCTATTACGTGGGGCGTTTAGGGCGGAAGTGGGGCAGGCCATGGAGGCCCGCCCGCGCGATGGAATGAGGCTGTGGTTGCAGGCGGGGCTATTTGGAGCGTCCTGAGATCCACGGATGTGGGTCGTTGTAGAGATCGGGCTGTTCCTCCCGGAAGCGCTGGCGGCGGGCTTCCGGAGGCGCTGGTATGAGCGACATCCGCATCCAGAAGCCCGGCGAGCCAGACGTTCTGCAGACCAGCGACGGCAGGCTGACCCTATCGGTGCCGATCCAGATCAAACGCCGCAGTGGCCGCAAACTGGTCATTCTCCTAAACGGCGAAACCGCCCCAGTCAGGCCGTGGGATGTGGCGTTGACCTCCATCCAACTGGCGCTGGACAGAGGCCACCGTTGGCTGGCGATGCTGGAATCAGGGGAAGCGAAGTCGTTGAAGGAGATCGCCACGCGGGAGGGAATCGACAGCAGCTACGTGAGCCGGATGGTCAATCTGACCACGCTAACACCCGATATCGTGGCCGCCATCCTGGATGACGCGTTGTCGAACCACATCACGCTGTTCGACCTGGCGGTCGATCCACCGGCGCTTTGGGATGAGCAGCGCAAGAGAGTCGGACTCTGAGAGGTTGAGACGCCCCTCAGCTCAACATGCCCTTGAGATCCTTGAGCATCAGGAACAGATGGTACGGATCGGTCGGGCTGGGCTCGAATTCCCACGATTCGTACCACTGCCGCGCCGCATCGTCCTTGGCATGGACCAGCAGGCAGCGAATGCCGGCGATGTCGGCGGCCTGTGCGGTGCGCAGCAGCGCATCCTTGAGCAGGGCCTGGCCCAGGCCTTTGCGCTGATGCTCCTTGTCCACCGCGAGCCGGGCCAGGATCATGACCGGTACCGGGTGACGCGCCAGCCCCTTCATCACGCTTGACGGCGCGGCCTCCGGATCGACACTGCCGACGGCTAGGCTGTAGAAGCCGACCACGACATCACCTTGGCAGCAGACGTAGGTCTGCGCGCTGTTGGCCTTCTGGTTGACGAGCGCGTAGCGCTGCAGGAACTGGTTCAGCGCGGCCTGGCCGCAGTCGAAAGCATCGACCTGATCCGTCGCCGCCAGCTTGCGAACGGGTGAGTAGCCATCGCTCAACCCAGCACCCCAGGTTCACGCAGCAACTTCTTCAAGCGCGGCTTGCTTTGCACCGGCCGATCCAGCGCTTCCTGGAACGCCTGCCACTGCGCCTCATCGAGCACGAACTGGCGACGATCCGCCAGCGCTTGCTGCGCCGCCGTCACACCGGCATCGAGCAGGAACTCGCTCACGTTTTTGTGGCAGGCGCGCGCGGCCTCCTGCAGCAGTTGCTTGACCGGCGTGCTTGCACGAACGTCAATGCGCTCGGTCTTGGAAAGATTCAGGGTGCTCATGGTGCCCCTCCGGACTGATCTTGAATGCCCTTATTGTAGCTGTCCGGACGGTGTCCTGACAAGTGATCGTCTCGTTGCCGCACATCTGGCCGGTCGCGCAATCGGTTTCGTCCGCCGACTCGCCGTCGGCACGCGGGTCGACCACGTCCACGCAGTGCCATCCTTTGTGGGGCACACTCGGCTGGTCCCATCGATTTCCGCTCATGCCAGTTCACTCCATCTCAGAATCCCGGGTACTTGCGCCAGATCCGCTGGTTCAGCTCGTCGTTGTCGCTGTACTCGCCGATCTCCCAATCCTTGAATGCGTAGAGGTCTTCCGCCAGTTCGGTGATGACGTCACGCAGTTCCAGAGGCTCCAGCCACTCGGCAGGGATCGCCTTCACGCCGTGCATCGTGCCCAGCAGGTTGCCGACGATCGCTCCGGTCGAGTCGGAATCGCCATCGTGGTTCACGGCCAGGATCACGCCCTGTTTGAAATTGCGGGCGACCAGCGCGCAATAGATGGAGATCGCCAATGCTTCCTCGGCGATCCAGCCCTGGCGCAGCCGGGCAATGGCTTCTTCATGCGGCAACCCGGAATCGGCCAATTCGATTGCCCGTAACGTCTCTTCGTGGCCAGGCTCGACTCGCAGGATGAGTTTGGCGGCGGCCAGTGCTTCGCGAAGCGACGCGCCGTCCGTGAGCGCCAGGATCAGTACTGCCAGAACGCCGCCGGTCAGCGCCCCAGTGGGGTGGCCATGGGTCAGCGCAGCCAACTCGGTATCCAGCCGGAAGGCGTCTTGGGGAGATTCGTGCTGACGCAGGCGCCAGGCGAACAGTCCGACCGGCGCAACGTCAGCGTGAGGTCACTGACTGATCGTTGTTTCCAGCGCGCGCAGGCGATCGACGATGGCATCGAAGGGTGGGAGGTTCGCCGATGAACATGCCGGCACCGATCATCCGCTGGAAGTCATCGCGCAGCGCGGCCAGTGCAGCATCTTCCGGGATCAGTCTGAGCTGGCCGAGCAGGCATGCGTCGTAGTTGGCGTAGCTCGCGTTGTAGAAGATATTCTTGTGTTTGACGACGTCTGCGAGCAGAACGCGATCGGCCACAGCGGCTTGCCCATGTTCAAGGTCGGCCAGCATCGCCAGGTCGTACCAGTGGCGCGACAGGCGGGAGGCAGAGGCACGGAACTCGTCGCGCTGACACTCGACGTGCATCAACGTCGCCTTCTCCCAGAAGGTACGTGCCGGGGACAGCACACTGACCGTCGAGCGAGGGAAGTCGAGTTCGGCAAGATGATCAGTGATGTCGGGCCACACCTCATGCTCCTCATTCGGCTCGGTGATATTGCGACCACCGAACTCGATCAGGACACTGTTACCCATTTAGTCTCCTGGCGCCTCCAGCACGGTCGGGTAGTGCACCCGCAACTGCTCGCCGTCTTCGCTGACTTCAAGCTGGAATGCTTCGGCATTGAACTCGGCGGTGAGCATCCTCTGGAGGTGTGGTGCCACGACACCGTGGACATGGCCGGGCACAAAGGACTTGAGATCCTCGCTGAATTTTTTCAGTCGATTGCGCGAAACGCCTTCGGCGAACGGGTCGAAGGAGCCGTCCAATCCACGGTAGTCGAGTGTGATGTCCACGTCCTCGGAGAAGCGCGCAATGGCTCCGAACACTTTGGAGAGCGAGGTGCCGCCCTTGAAGGCCATCGGAAGTCGATCGGGCAACAGGGTCTGCAGCGCCCAGCAGACCCAGACGTCCTTTTCCAGCACAACGGGCGAGCGAGTTGCGGAGCCAGTGCCCGATAGATTTGGGACTGTTCTTGGGCCTTCAGGTGCAGGAAGGACTCAGGCATGAACGGCCGTCCGCTCGTTACGGAAGATGGCGTCACTCATCCATGCAGGCATTGAGCTGGTGGCTGACTTCAGCACCTCGAACTTGCTTGATCCCAGCTTGCGCCGAATCTTCTCGACGAGGGCTGGCGTCACTTCCGTCGGGCCGGTTTCAGGGAACGAGGTCGGAGCGAGGAATGACTGGTCCGACGAACCGTGGCAGGTCACGTCTGATCATCGGGATCGGTAGTGATTTCGCGTGACGTACCTGTAGGTCGAGGCTCCGTGACGAGTTGCGAGGATTTCCTGGTGCCCACATGTAGTCCCGGCACGGAAACGCACCATTCTCTTTCGATTGAACTCAGCAGCCATGGATGAATGCGGTCTCTCTGGGCATCCAGCACTGACCTCTTCGCATCTTCGATCCTGTCGATAACGCCTATAGAGTCGCGCACGCCGCATACGCCGGAACCGAAATTGGCCAATTCATCGAATGTGGGGAAGGTTTTCGACTTGCGCAAGTTGAGCGCCAGGGTCCGATCAGTATGGGTGGCGCCGGTTCTGGGGTGGACGATCTCATAAACGGTGGTGGTCACCACGTCGTACAAGGGCGACAGCCGGGCACCCGATGCGGGGGCTTCATAGATCAGCGAGAAATTCTTGAGGTGAGCATCCCCATTCCGAACGAGGCATGACAGCGCCACGTATTCGAACAACTTTTGTTTTTGAGTTGCAGCAGTCTGCGGGCAGAAGACATCAAGGGCCCGCGCAATCATCTCGTAGCTTCCATTATACTTTTGTTCGGGCGACCTTTTCATGAGGACGGCCATGTCCTCCACACCCAGCCTGCGTTCGTCAACGATGTCGAACCTCGACATGATGAACAGGCCGCCGTCATCGGACAGCCAGAATGGCGGGGTCTCGATGCCCGCCTCGCGGGCGACCGACATGCAGAGGAATTCATTCTGGGCAAGATGAGGGTAGTCCTCGCCAGCGGACTTCACGATGAAGTCGCTGGTTCTGGATGTCGTCTTTTCCGTCACCTGTACGGGCGCGATCACCTTGGGCTGAAACCCGGAGATGCCGGAGTCGAAGCAAGTGTCCACCAGGAAATCGAACAATTCGACCGAAGCCCGGCTTGCGATGAGTTCATCCTTGGTCACCTCCGCCTTGCGTACACGCTGCGGCTGACCTTCCGCAATGTAGCTGAGACGGCCAATTTGATTCGTCCCGGTGATCGCCAGCAAATCCATGTCATCCAGTACCTTGATCTTGGCGAACCTCTTTCGCAGGGCATCGAGCAGATAGCCTTCCGGGCGATTCATCTCGAACACGGAGAAAAGCGCGCCGGATGCGTAGCTTTCCGCCCTTAGCGGCATGACCAGCGAGACCTCGCGTTCGCGCTTCGTGGTCGCATAGTTGAACGAATACCGCGACTCCTTGTTCAGGTATCCAGAAGGTCCCTGCGGGGTCTCCACCAGCAAGCGCTTGATCCGGTCACCCATCATTGAATAGGTCCTCCAGATCCTCGTAAACAGGCCGCCCAATCTCTTTGAGGGCAAGAGTCTTGCCGAGTCCGGAAATGATTGCCAGGAGAGTCATGGCGTCGACATTTCCACCCCTCTCGGCCTTGATGATCGTTTCGCGCCTGAGACCGCATCGGGTTGCCAATTGCGCTTGGCTCAAACCCTGGGCACGGCGCTCCGCCTTCAAAAGAGCGCCAAGGTCATGAAGGTTTGCGGTAGGTAACATATCGGCGATTGACATGAATGAATGTTATCCAACGCGAACTTTTGTGTCAAGTTGCTTCGAGTGCGCGAGATGGGGCCGAATCATCACAACAGCGGAATGGTAACCGCGGCGTCCCGGAAACGGACGATTTTCCCGTCAAGAAGATAACGCATTGATTATGATTATGTTTAGTTGTATAATGCACTCGTTGACTGAGAAACGGCATCGTTCGAAAGGGCATATACCCGGCAAACCGGACTTCTCCAAGATCAACCCACATGTCGGTGCAGCACCCACTTAGAATTCAACAGAGCCATTTTTCTGACCAACCCCTTGAACTGCGCCTTTGTCCTAATAGTCGAACGTCCAATCTTCCCCTTCAGGTGCGCCCAGGCCAGTTCGTTGGGGTTCAGCTCCGGCGAGTAGGGCGGCAGAAACACAAGCTCCAGTCGCTCGGCATTGGCCTCGACGAACTCCCTGACCAGTTTCGCCTTGTGCGTCGGATGCCCGTCGACGACCAGGATAATCTTCCGGTCCACGCCCGCAATCAGGCGCTCCAGGAACGCCCGAAAGACGGCCGCCGTGACGGTGCCATTCGGTGCCATCCACGGTCATGGAGCGAAAGTGACCGAGGGCGTTGACGGCCGAGATCATGTTGAGCGGATATCGGCTGCCCGTCGCTTCCACCTTCGGCGTGTGTCCCTTCTTGGCCCAGGTGGTTCCCGCATGATGGTCCGAGCGCGCCCCCGATTCGTCCGCAAAGAAGATCAATGCCTTCTTGCGCTTCGCGCGCACCGCCAGCTTCGGATATTCCTCTGCCCGCCACTTTTCAACCCGCGTCGCATCCTGCTGCCACGCCCGATACAGCGGACGCTGGGGGGTGAAGCCCAAGCGCTTCATCAGCCGTCCCACCGAAACCTCCGACAGACAGGCGGACATCGAACCTCTTGCGGATCACCTCGCGAATGATCCCAATCGTCCACAGCGCATACTCGAACTTCATCTGCAGCGGATTCTTGTCGCGCACGCTCCTGGCAATCCACGACATCTGCGCCCCATCAGTGCGCCTGGGATACTCAGAACACCGCGTGATAGCTGATCGTGCCACCATAACTCGGGTCGCCGCCCTGGGTGGCGGCATTGACCCCGACGGTCACCAAATTCTTGTGCGTCAGATGATGGTCGAGGTCGGCCATCACCCGCACCCAGTTTTGACGTACACTCTGACCCGGCACGGCAAAGCCGCCCAGACCGATGACCTGGCCGCCCACCCCGGAGGTATTGCTTTCCATGCAATGAACCATTTCCGTGTTCAACACCAACTCGGTCGTGCCGGTCAGGGCGGTTTTGGTTTCAGCGCCTACACGCACATTGTTGTCCGTGCTTGTGTCTCCATTGTAGGAGACGGGGAAGCCGCCTCCGACTTCGGTGTAGGCCCCAACATGGGCTTGCTGCCAAGTGTAGGCGGCATAAGGTGAGAGCGACAGCTTGCCGAGGGTGGCAAGATTCAGCAAGTCCACGCGCAGCCGCACTGCCGTGCTGGTCGTGGTGGTGTAGCCTTTGGATGTGCTGATGTCGTTGCCGTTCTGATAGTTGCGGCTGACGTTGGTGCCGAAGTTTCCCC
>JAKAFK010000177.1 GCA_021817985.1 Pseudomonadota bacterium
ATCGGCCGAGGCATCGCGCTTCAGTTCGATCACCACGCGCAGGCCCTGGCGGTCGCTTTCGTCGCGGATGTCGCTGATGCCTTCGATGCGTTTGTCGCGCACCAGTTCGGCGATGCGCTCCTGCAGTCGCGCCTTGTTGACCTGATAGGGCAGTTCGGTGGCGATGATGGCCCAACGGTCCTTGCGGATTTCCTCCACCTGGCAACGGGCACGCATCAGGATCGAGCCACGACCGCGGGCGAGCGCGCCGCGGGCTGCCTGCTTGCCGATGACCAGCGCGCCGGTGGGAAAATCGGGCCCTGGCACGATCTCGGTCAGCGCATCGAGGCCGATGGACGGATCCTCGATATAGGCGAGGCAGGCGTCGATCACCTCGCCCAGATTGTGCGGCGGCACGTTGGTCGCCATGCCCACGGCAATGCCGCTGGCACCATTGACCAGCAGGTTCGGAAAGCGCGCCGGCAGCACCATCGGCTCCTGTTCGGAGCCGTCGTAATTGGGCTGGAACTCGACGGTGTCTTTCTCGATGTCCTCGGTGAGGGCGTGGGCGACCTTGGCCCGGCGCGCCTCGGTATAGCGCATGGCCGCGGGCGGATCGCCGTCCACCGAACCGAAGTTCCCCTGTCCGTCGATCAGGGGCACGCGCATGGAGAATTCCTGCGCCATGCGCACCAGGGCGTCATAGATCGACTGGTCGCCATGGGGGTGATACTTGCCCATCACGTCGCCCACGATCAGCGCGGACTTGCGATACGGCTTGTTCCAGTCGCGCCCGTTTTCGTGCATCGAGAAGAGGATGCGCCGATGGACGGGCTTGAGCCCGTCGCGCGCATCGGGCAGCGCGCGGCTGACGATCACGCTCATGGCGTAATCGAGATAAGAGCGTTTCAGCTCGTCTTCGATGGCAATAGGGCTAACGTTGGCTCCCCCTGGGGCACCGCCCTGAGGGGGCATGCCGGAAGCCTCGGAATCGCTCAAATCCAGTTCCTCGTCTTGCCTCGCGCAGCCGTCCGGCCGGGGGCCAATTCCGCTGCAATTCCTAGCATTTGCTTAGGCGATTCTGCCAGCAAAAGCGTCGCAAAAAGCGACGCGAAATCCCCCCGCGGCGGGGGGCCGTCAGCGCCCCGGCCGCCGTCCCAGAACAGCCACGCCATGGCGCACCGCCGATAGCTCGGCCCTCACCAGGCGCATGTCATAGGCGTACATCAGCCTGCCATGCGTCTCCGGCGCATCATCCCGGAACCCGAAGACGATGCCGATCAGCAGCCCGCTCCGGGCATCGACCACCGGGCCGCCGGAAAAGCCCGGCCCGGCATCGGCCTCGAACGCAAAAGCGTGCTGCACGCCGCAGCCCTTGCAGCGCGGCACCACCGGCGCGTCGGTCCAGCGCACAACGCCCCGTGCCATGCGCAAGGCGCCGTCCATGCCCTCGCCATAGGCGATCACCTGCTCACCCACCCAGGGCAAGGCTTGCGGCGGCGGGATCTGTTTGGAGGTGCGGAAGAACAGCAGATCGTAATCGCTGGACGTGCCGATCACGTCGGCCTTATCGACCAGATTGGCATTATGGGCATTGGTAACAGCGATGCCCGGCGCGATCACCATGCCGGCACCGCGGCCCTCCAGCACCCAATAGGCCGGGCCATCGAGTGGCAGAAAGGCGCGCGCGACAGCCGGACTGATGAAGCCACGGGCCGGCTGCCCCCAGGATTCGAAGGAGACGCAACCGGACAAAGCTAGAACAGGAGCAAGACCGAGGACGAGCACCAACGCCCGCCTCGCCGCCTGGCGCTGCCTCCCCTGCCAACCCATCCGACCTGGCCCTCTAGAACGGGATTTCGTCGTCCATCTCGCCGCGCTCGAAGCTGCCGGGCCCTTCGCCCATGCCGCCGCTGCTACGCGAGCCACCGCCCCCGCCGCTGCCTTCGCCACGGCCATCCAGCATCACCAGTTCGCCGCGGAAGCGGTTGAGCACCACTTCGGTGGTGTATTTCTCCGTGCCGTCTTTGTCGGTGTATTTGCGGGTGGCAAGCTGGCCCTCGATATAGACCTTGGAGCCCTTGCGCAGGTACTTCTCGGCCACCTCGGCGAGGTTGGGGTTGAAGATGACCACGCGGTGCCACTCGGTCTTCTCCTTGCGCTCGCCCGAGGCCTTGTCGCGCCAGCTTTCGGAAGTGGCGATGGAGAGATTGCACACTGGCTCGCCCGAGGTCATGCGCCGTACTTCCGGGTCGCGCCCCAGATTGCCTACCAGGATCACCTTGTTGACGCTGCCCGCCATCTGCCCATCTCCGTTCTGAGAAATATTTGCCCGAACCTAGCCCCCTGCCCGCCGCCGCGCCACCGCCGGGAAGCGCGGCTTCTGTGGAAAGGCTGGAGGTGCTTCTTCTATAACATTGTTCATGATATGTTCCAAGAACGAATCGTGCGCCGCACGGTATGCGGATCGTCCTGGGCGGCTGTCATGGGATCATGGCTTGCCCCGCCCGCGCCGCTTCGCCATAGCTAGCAGTTTGCCGTTGCCCAATACCGACCGGACCCATGCTGAAAAACATCTCCATCCGCGGCGCCCGCGAACACAATCTGAAGAACGTCGATGTCGAAATCCCGCGCGACCGGCTGACGGTGATGACCGGGCTCTCCGGCTCGGGCAAATCCTCGCTGGCCTTCGACACCATCTATGCCGAGGGCCAGCGCCGCTATGTGGAATCGCTCTCCGCCTATGC
>JAKAFK010000178.1 GCA_021817985.1 Pseudomonadota bacterium
TCAGGCACCCACCGCCCCCTTGCCGATCGATGAACTGCGCACCTTCACCGAAGTCTTCGCCAGGATCAAAGCGGACTATGTCAAACCGGTCAGCGACCAGAAACTGCTCGACAATGCCATCAGGGGCATGGTCTCCGGGCTGGACCCCCATTCGGAATACCTGAACGCAGAGGGGTACAAGGACCTTCAGATCGACACCCAGGGCCAATTCGGCGGCCTGGGCATCGAAGTCACCATGGACAACGGGTTCCTCAAGGTCATCTCCCCGATCGACGGGACCCCGGCCGCCCATGCCGGCATCAAGCCGGGCGATGTCATCGTCCGGCTTGACGACGCACCCGTCAGCGGCATGACGCTCAACGGCGCGGTCAAGCGCATGCGCGGCAAGCCCGGCACCCCGATCACGCTGACCATCCTGCGCAAAGGCGCCAGCAAGCCCCTGATCATCACGCTCAACCGGGCGATCATCCAGGTCAAGAGCGTCAAGTACCGGATGCTCCAGCCAGGCTACGGCTATGTCCGCATCATCCAATTCCAGGAGCGTACCGGCCAGGAGCTGGCCCATGCGCTCGAGTCGCTCTACCGCACCAACCAGGCACCCCTGAAGGGGCTCGTGCTGGATTTGCGCAACGATCCGGGGGGCCTGCTCAACAGCGCGGTGGCCGTTTCGACCGCATTCCTCAAGCCCAACTCGCTCGTGGTCTATACGGACGGTCGCACCCCCGACGCCAAAATGCGTTTCCTGGCCAACGCCAGCGACTTCGCGGACGGCGGCGACGCCAACTACCTCAAGGCCCTGCCGCCGCAAGTCAAAACGGTGCCGATGGTGGTTCTCATCAACGGCGGCACCGCCTCGGCATCCGAAATCGTCTCCGGCGCGCTGCAGGACCATCGACGCGCCCTGATCATGGGCACCCAAAGCTTCGGCAAGGGGTCCGTCCAGACCATCCTGCCGCTCGGCAACAACACGGCGCTGCGCCTGACCACCGCGCTGTACTATACGCCCAGCGGACGGTCCATCCAGGCCGAGGGGATCACGCCCAACATCGTCGTACCGGAGGCCAAGGTGACCGCGCTGAACGGCAACGAGTCGCTGATGCTGCGCGAATCCGATCTCGCACACCACTTCGCGCACCGGTTCGCCAAGCGCGAGCTCAAGCAGGCGCCGGCACCGGCCCCCTCGCCGGAAGCCGCCCCGGCGCCGACAACCCAGGCCGCCCTGCCGCCGGCCGAAGATGTCGCCAAGAACGATTACCAGCTCGCCCAGGCGCTCACCGTCCTCGAGGGCATCCAGGCGTTCGAGCACACGGGCCACTGAAGCGCCCGGGACGGCGGCGCGATTGCCTGCGTTATACTGCTAAAGGGGGTGGCCCAGGCCTTCGCGTCCTGGGCCCCGCTTCGGGGAGACGCACATGTCGGCAGCCGACTTGAACAAAGTGCGCGAGATCTGCTTCAGCGCCGTGCCCAAAGACCAAGCCGCCCGCGCCGCACAGGCGCTCGAGGGCTTGGCCGCACTGTCCGTGCATCGCTCACCCGATCGTCCGTGTTGCCTCGTCGTGGCCTATGACCTCAGGGATTACACCCTGGCCGGCCTGGAGGAGGCGCTGGCAGGACTCGGATTCCACCTCGACAATGCCTTGCTGCACAAGCTCAAGCGAGCACTCGTCTACTACTGCGAAGGCATTCAGCGCGAGAGCCTGGACCTGCCCGGACGCGACGAGCAGACACGACAGATCTTCGTCCAGGTCTATGACCACCACCCCCATGGCGACCATGACGACACGCCCCTCGAATGGCGTGAATATCACTGACGGCGCTTGAGGGACCAGAGATTTGGACAAGGATCAGCGCCTTCGGTACAGCCGGCATATTCTTCTGCCCAACATCGGCCTCGAAGGGCAAGAACGCCTGGCGCACGCCCATGCGCTCATCGTCGGCGCCGGCGGGCTGGGCTCTCCCGTCGCCTTGTATCTTGCGGCGAGCGGAGTCGGACATCTGACGGTCTGCGACGGCGACACCGTCGAGATCTCCAATCTCCAGCGCCAGATCCTGCATGGGGAGGATGCCCTCGGCCGCAACAAGGCGGATTCCGCGAAAGCCTCCCTGGGACGCCTCAACGCATCGGTCGAGGTCACGGCGCTCCCGCGCGCCGTTGGAAAAGAAGAACTCCGGAGGCTGTGCGCGCAAGCCGACGTGGTGATCGACTGCTCGGACAACTTCGCCACCCGCCATGCGGTCAACGACGCCTGCGTGACGGCCCGCCGGCCGCTCGTCTCAGGCGCGGCGATCCGCTTCGATGGCCAAGTGGCGGTGTTCGACCTGCGGGCGGCAGAAAGCCCGTGTTACCACTGCCTGTTCCCTGACACGGGTCTTGCGGACGACGTGCGCTGCGCCGACAACGGCATCTTCTCCCCCCTGGTCGGCATCATCGGCAGCATCCAGGCGGCCGAGGCCGTGGCGCTGCTGGCCGGCATCATGCCGGGGCTGGCCGGGCACCTGCTCCTCGTCGATGCCCTCACGATGACCTTCCGGCGCATCGCGCTCGCCCAGGATTCCGGCTGTCCGGTGTGCCGCCGTGCGCGAAGTGCACCACCCGCCTAGCCCATCTTTACCCATTCGAGGGTGTGCTTGACGTTAACCTGTTGAATTTACATGACCTCACCCCTAAAGGTCTTCACTACGCTGGGCTAGGTTCCGTAACTTCAACCAAGCGGTGCTGCGCCG
>JAKAFK010000085.1 GCA_021817985.1 Pseudomonadota bacterium
CACCGAGGCCTTGCCGCGCCCGGCGCGGATCTCGTCTGCCCGCATTTCGGCCGCCAGCTTGTCGAGCACCCCGTTCACGAACTTGAAGCCGTCCGTTCCGCCAAAGCGCTTGGCGAGCTCTACCGCCTCATTGATGATGACACGGTAGGGCACCCCAGGCTCGTGCGCCAGCTCGAACGCCGCGAGATCGAGGATGGAGTGCTCGATCGGACTCAATTCCCCGGCCGGGCGATCCAGGTGGGGCGCGAGCACCGCCTCCAGGCTGTCCACCTGCGCCACAGTCCCCCCGAGCAGGCGATCGAAGTAGGCCTCATCGGCCTTGGCGAACTGCGCGTCTTCGCGCAACTCCTTGCCGATCCGCTCGACGGGCGCGCCGGACAGGCGCCATTGATAAAGGCCCTTGAGCACGAATTCGCGCGACAGCCGGCGGCTCTTCTTCATAATGCGCGCAACAGATGACACATCTCGAGGGCCACCCAGGCCGCCTCGCGACCCTTCGCGCTCATGCGGTTCAGGGCCTGTTCCTCGTTGTCGGTGGTCAGCACCGCGTTGGCAACCGGGATGCCGGTTTCCAGCTGCACCTGGGTCACGCCGCGCGCCGATTCATTGGACACGACCTCGAAGTGGTAGGTATCGCCCCGCACCACCGCCCCAAGGGCGACCAGCGCGTCAAAGCGTCCGCTCAGCGCCATTTTCTTCAGCGCGAGGGGCAGTTCCAAGGCACCGGGCACGCTCACCAGCGTGATGTCCCCTTCCGCGACCCCCTGCTTCATCAGCGCCTCGCGGCAGGCGCCGAACAGGCCCTCCACGACGTCGATATTGAACCGGCTCATGGCTACGCCGATGCGCAGCCCCTGTCCGCTCAGATTCTTCTCCAACTCGGTGATATTGGCATACTTGCCCATGTCCACTCCCATTACGGCGCGAGCACGCCCTCGGCCACGCCCGTCTGAATCAAGCCGAAAACGATCCTTGGCCCGCCTGCGTGTCCTCTGGCGAGAGATAGCCCGTGACCTCGAGGTCGAAGCCCGTCATGCTCGGCATTTTGCGCGGCAGGGCCAGGAGCTTCATCTTGGAAACCTTGAGGTCGCGCAGGATCTGCGCGCCAATGCCGTAGTTTCGCAGATCGACCTTGGCGGTCTCGCGGGCCGCCCCGTCGGAGGAACGGATGCGATCGAGCAGTTGCGCCGCGCTTTCGGGCCGGTGCAGGAACACGAGGACGCCCTTGCCCGCCCGATCGATCGCCTGCAGCGCCTGATAGACGCCCCAGGAATGCGGTCCGGCGCTGTGGTCGAGCAGATCCATCACGGACAGCGGCTCATGCACGCGCACCAGTGTTTCTTCGTGGTCGATCACGCCTTTCACAAGGGCCACATGGGTCTCCCGGGCAATCTTGTCCAGGTAGGCGATCAGCTTGAACTCGCCGCAGGCCGTCTGTACGGTCCGCTCGGCCACCCGCTCGACCAGCGTCTCGGTGCGGGAGCGATAGTGGATAAGGTCGGCGATGGTGCCGATCTTGAGGCCATGGTGGGCGGCGAACTCGAGGAGATCGGGCAGCCGCGCCATCGTGCCGTCGTCCTTGAGGATCTCGCAGATGACCGCCGCCGGCGTCAATCCCGCCAGGTGCGCGAGGTCGCAGCCGGCCTCGGTATGCCCGGCACGCACCAACACCCCGCCGTTTTGCGCCATCAGGGGAAAGATGTGTCCCGGCTGAACGATGTCCTTCGGTCTTGCCCCGGGGCTCACGGCCACCTGCACGGTCTTCGCCCGGTCTTGCGCGGAAATGCCGGTCGTCACCCCCTCCGCCGCCTCGATGGAGAGCGTGAAGTTCGTGCCGTGCGACGATCGGTTGGCCTGCACCATGAGGGGCAGGTCGAGCTGCTGGCAGCGCTCTTCGGTCAGCGTGAGACAGATCAGGCCACGCCCGAATTTCGCCATGAAGTTGATGTGCTCGGGAGTCACGAACTCGGCCCCGAGCACGAGGTCCCCTTCGTTTTCCCGGTCCTCTTCGTCGACCAGGATCACCATCTTGCCGGCTCTGATGTCGGCCAGAATCTCTTGCATCGAACTGACTGTCATGACTTCCCGTTTTCCTTTTGTGTGCAGACGCCCCACCGGCCCCAACCGCGGGCGGCAGGGGCGGCGACTCCCTAGTCTTGGTATGGCTGCTCGGCGGCCGATGTGAGCCGCTCGACATAGCGGGCGATCATATCCGCCTCGAGATTCACCGTCGCCCCGGCGCACAGGCGATTAAGCGTCGTGTGGGCGAGCGTATGGGGAATCAGGTTGATGCTGAACTCGTCCTTCAAAACGCGGTTCACGGTCAGGCTCACGCCGTCGACCGTGACCGACCCCTTCGGGGCGATGTATTTGAGCAGCATATGCGGCGCCCGGATATCGAGCGCATACGAGGGGCCGGCGGCCTCGAACCGCGTGACGGTGCCCACGCCGTCGACATGCCCGCTCACCAGATGGCCGCCCAGCCGGTCCGACAGGCGCATCGCCTTCTCGAGGTTGACCGGGCCGGGCACCTCGATCCCGCTGGTGCAGCGCAGCGTCTCTGCCGATACGTCGACCCAGAAGGCCGGTGCGGCGAGGTCGACGACCGTCAGGCAGGCGCCGCTCACGCAGATGCTGTCGCCCAAGGCCACATCGCCAAAATCCATCTCCGGCGCCGAGATCTTGAGCCGTACGCCCTGGTCCATCGGGTCAACGCTGATGATCTCGCCCACCGATTGCACAATTCCGGTAAACATCGGGTCCCCGCCCATCCTTGTTCCGTCACACGAAGCGGGCGCGCACGCGCACGTCCCGCCCCACCGTCCTGATTTCCCGGATCTCGAGCGGCCGGCGTTCCTTCAAGTCCGTGAGCTCCGGAATGGCAAACATACCGCGCCCGTCATCGCCAAGCAAGGCGGGGGCGAGATAAGCCACCCATTCATCGGCCGCCCCGGCCGCCAGAAACGCGCCGAGCAGCTGGGCCCCCGCCTCCACCATGAGCTCGTTGATGCCGCGGCCGGCCAGCACGCCGAGCGCCTCGGGAATATCGACGCAGGGCCCTCGCCCGGGAATGATCAGCACCTCTGCGCCGGCGTCTTCGAGCCGCGCCTGCGCCTCCCGATTCGCCTGCGCCCCGATCAACACCGTGGGCGCCCCCTGCAGGATGCGGGCCGAAGGCGGTGTGCGCAGCCGGCTGTCGAACACCACCTTGAGGGGCTGACGGGCGGTTTCCACTTCACGCACATCGAGCCGCGGATCGTCCGCGAGCACCGTGCCGATCCCCGTCGCCACAGCGCACGAGCGCGCGCGGAGCCGATGGGCGTCGCGGCGCGCCGCCTCGCCGGTGATCCAGAAGCTCTTCCCATTCTTGAGTGCCGTCCGGCCGTCGAGGCTCGCCGCACTCTTGAGGACCACCCAGGGACGCCCCCGCGTCACGCGCGAGATGAACCCCAGATTGAGCAGCCGCGCCTCTTCCTCGAGGAGCCCGCACTGGGTGGGAATGCCGGCTGCGCGCAGCCGCGCCAATCCGGCGCCGGCCACCTGCGGATTAGGGTCCTGCATGGCGGCGACGACGCGCCCGACTTGCGCGGCGACCAAGGCCTCGGAGCACGGGGGGGTGCGTCCGAAATGATTGCACGGCTCGAGCGTCACGTATACGGTGGCCCCGTGCGCACGGCTGCCGGCGGCCCGCAAGGCATGGATCTCGGCATGCGGTTCGCCCGCGCGTTCGTGCCAGCCCTCGCCCACGATTTGGCCATCCTGGACCACCACGCAGCCCACCCGCGGATTCGGGCTGGTGGTATACAGGCCGCGGCGTGCGAGCCCGAGCGCCCGCGCCATGTAACCATAATCGGCCGAGGAATACACGCCTAGTCCCCGGCTTCCGGACGCCGCTTGCTGAGATCGCGCAGCACGTCGCGGAAATCGTCGACGTCCTGGAAGCTGCGGTAGACCGAGGCAAAGCGGATATAGCCCACTTGGTCGAGCTTATAGAGCTCATCCATGACCATTTCGCCGATTTGCCGCGAAGGAAGCTCCTTCTCGCCCAGCGCCAGAATCTTCTGGACAATCCGCTCGATCGCCTCATCCACCGCCTGGGTGGAAACCGGGCGCTTGTGCAGCGCCCGCAGGAAGCTCACCCGCACCTTCTCGCGCTCGAATTCTTCGCGGCTGCCGTTTTGCTTGACGATCTGCGGCATGCGCAGTTCCGCCGTTTCGTAGGTCGTAAACCGCTTGCTGCAGGCCGTGCAGCGACGGCGACGGCGAACGCTGTCGCCGTCCTCGCTCACACGGGAATCGACGACTTGCGTGTCAAGTGCACCACAGAAGGGACACTTCATGATCGTGGTCAGGCCATGGACCTAAGGCGAGACGGACTCCTCGTTATGTTATGCGCCGTAGACCGGGAACCGGGCACACAGCGCCTTAGCCTCCTTCGCCACGCGCGCGAGCACCCCTTCGTCCGCGGGGGCGGCGAGCACATCGGCAATGAGATGCGCAAGCTGCTCGGCTTCGATCTCGCGAAAGCCGCGCGTGGTCATGGCGGGCGTCCCGATTCGGATGCCGCTGGTGACGAAGGGCTTTTGCGGATCATTCGGAATCGCGTTCTTGTTGACCGTGATGTGGGCACGCCCGAGCGCCGCTTCGGCATCCTTGCCGGTGATGTTCGCCGCGCGCAGATCCACCAGGAACAAGTGGGAGTCGGTGCGCCCGGAAACGATACGCAAGCCCCGCCCCTGAAGCACCTTGGCCATCACCCGCGCGTTGTCGATCACCTGTTCCTGGTATACCTTGAACTCGTGCGTGGCCGCTTCCCTGAGGGCCACGGCCTTGGCCGCGATCACATGCATGAGCGGCCCGCCCTGCGTGCCGGGGAAGATCGTGGAATTGAGCGCCTTCTCGTGTTCCGGCTTGGCCAGGATCAGCCCCCCGCGCGGGCCCCGCAGGGTCTTGTGGGTGGTGGTCGTGACGAAGTCGGCAATGCCCACCGGGCTGGGGTATAGTCCGGCCGCCACAAGCCCCGCATAGTGCGCCATGTCGACGAACAGGTAGGCGCCCACGCTATCGGCGATGTGGCGGAAGGCCTTCCAGTCGATCACCAGCGAATAGGCGGACGCACCGGCCACGATCATCTTGGGACGGTGCTCTGTCGCAAGCCGCGCCACCTCGTCGTAATCGATGGCCTCCGTCTCGGGGTGCAAGCCATAGGTGATGGCGGAGAAAAGCTTTCCGCTGAAGTTGACTTGCGCGCCATGGGTGAGGTGCCCGCCATGGGCGAGCGACATCCCGAGGATCGTGTCCCCGGGCTTGAGGACCGACAGATAGACGGCGGCGTTGGCCTGCGAGCCGGAGTGCGGCTGAACATTGGCATACTCCGCGTGGAACAAGGCCTTGGCGCGATCGATCGCCAACTGCTCGGCGAGGTCGACATACTCGCACCCCCCGTAATAGCGCTTGCCTGGATAGCCCTCGGCGTACTTGTTCGTAAGCACCGACCCTTGGGCCTGCATCACCGCGGGACTCGTATAGTTCTCCGAGGCAATGAGTTCGATATGGTCTTCCTGGCGCCGCCGTTCCCCTTCCATGGCGGCCCAGAGTTCGGGATCGACCTGCTCGATGGTTCGTTTTGAGCTGAACATAAGTAGTCTTTCGCAAATCGCCCGAAAAGGCGGATCAAGAAACCTTCGATTTTACCACGGCACCAGAATTCCCGAACGAATTTCACGCGCAATCAGCAATTTCCCCGCATCAGGCGGCAGGACGCGCTTGCGCCGGGCGCCGGGCCACGAGAAAATAAACCTGGGGTCGAACCCGCTCAGCGGGGCCGCAGGGGATCGACCTTATCGGAAGAGGAGCGCCCCCTCCTTCCCGTTAAGGATTAGAATTTCAATTGTAGCGCGAATGGACGACGGCGCGATGCGTCGCGCCCCATCCTGACGGACCGGGCGGCCCCCATCTCGCGCGAAAGCAATCAACCCCTTCCGAGCCGGATAGCACGCACGCGATGCAAGACGACGTCATCAGCAAGACCAAGCGCAAACAGGCCATGCAGGCGCTGCAGGACCTGGGCGAAGAACTCATCGGCTTAAGCGAGGAGAAACTCGTCAGCCTGCCCCTCGATGAGGACCTGCGGGCCGCGGTCCTTGAAGGAAAGCGCCTGCACGGGCGGGAAGCGCTTCGCCGCCAGCGCCAGTATATCGGCAGGCTCATGCGCGAGGTCGATGCCGCGCCGATCCGGGAAGCGATCGAGGCCCTGCGCGGCGAATCCCAGGCGGCCAAGGCGCGCCTGCATCTCACCGAGCGCTGGCGCGAACGCCTGCTCGGCGATCCGTCCGCCTTCGGCGAGTTCGTCCAGCGCTACCCTGGGGTTGATGCCCAATGGCTGCGCGGGCTGGTGCGCAACGCGATCGAAGAGCACGCCCATGACCGTCCGCCGAAGAGTGCCCGCGCCTTATTTCGTCTGCTGCGCGAGGTGATTGAGCAGGTTCCCGCCTCGCCGGACACGGAGCCCGATTCATGACCCGTCCCGTCGCCATCGGGCTCGTCGCCGTCAGCGACCGCGCCTCGCAGGGGCTGTATGAAGACAAGGGCATTCCCGCCCTTCGCGAATGGCTGGATGCCGCGATTCTCACGCCCTGGAACGCGGTTGAGCGGCTCATTCCCGACGAACGCGCCTTGATCGAGGCGACCCTTTGCGAACTCGTCGACCAGCATGGCTGCGCGCTGGTGCTCACCACCGGCGGAACCGGACCGGCGCCTCGCGACGTCACGCCGGACGCCACGCTGGCCGTGGCCGACCGCGTGCTGGACGGCTTCGGCGAACGCATGCGCGCGGTCAGCCTGCAATATGTGCCCACGGCCATCTTGTCGCGCCAAGTGGGCGTCATCCGCAAGGGCGCGCTGATTCTCAACCTGCCGGGGCAGCCCAAGTCGATCAAGGAGACCCTGGACGGCGTCTTTGCCGCCGTCCCTTACTGCATCGACCTGCTCGGCGGCCCTTACCTCGAGACGCGCGACGCCGCGATCAAGGCCTTCCGGCCGAAGTCCGCGCAGAAGCCCGTCTCCGGCTAAAGGGATTGCCCGCGAATGCGGTACCGGAAAGCCGACGGCACCGTGCTCTCGCGCGGCACGCCGGCCACGAGCGCCTGCGGATACATGAAGTAATTGAGCGCGAGCCCCGGTTTCGGCGGCTCGAGCGCGAAATCCCGCGCGTGATTGAAGGCGACCCAGTTCATCTCCCAGAATCCGAAGAGTCGGCGGCGAATGGCCTGGACCTTGGGGTCGGAAAGGGGCAGCCGCTCGTCTAGGACGACCTTGCCGACATCGGCCGGGTCCACCGGAATCCAGCCGGTGCCCGCCAGATAAAACTCGGCGCGGCAATGCTGCGCCTCGCTGATGTCCTCGCCCGCACTCAGCGCGGGGGAGATCGCGGACGGCCCCACCCGGATGCCGAACATGCTGCGCGCCGGAATGCCCGCCGCGCGGCACAGTCCCACGAACAGCGAACTGATGTCCGCGCACTTGCCGCCCAAGGTCCCGCTCTCCAGCAAGGACTTCACGTCCCCCACGCCGCAGCCTTGGACCTTCGGATCGCGGAAGGTATGCTGCACCACCCAGTCGTAGATCGCCCGCGCCTTCTCGAGGGGGCTTCGCGCACCCCGAGTCGCGTCCTGGGCGGTGCTGAAGACGATGCCGTCGGTGGGCACATGGCGGCTGGGGGCCAGATACTGGCAGACGTTGCCCGGCAGCGACGCAGCGGCGCTCTCATCGGCTCGGGACAAATCCGCCTGACGGTTGCGCAGGTCGACCTGGGCGCGGACCGTGACGGCCTTGGCGCCGGGGCGATCCCAGCCGGCGTAGAAGAGAGCGACGCCCGTCCGCGCGTCCGTCGTGATCATGCCCACGGGCGCGCTGCCCTTCCAGCTCTCGCGCCAGACCAGTTGGAAGGTCTCCCGGTGACGGGCCGGCATCGGCAGCCATAGCCGCGCGCTCGCCCCTTGCGTCGGCAGCGCGACGGTGTATTCCAGTTCGACCGCATGCCACATGTCGGCCGACGGCTCCGCCATGGCGCGCCGCGAAGCGGCCAGCAACAGGGCCGAGGAACCTGCAAGTTTCATGAAGTCACGCCGGTCCATGCGCCGCGCTCCTGCTTCGACATCCTGCTATCAAGAAAGCGCGCGAACGTGCGCACAGTTCTCTTCCTGCCGCAGCGCCGCCGTTGTGGTCGCGGTCGTGGCGCGTCCCGCACTGCGGACACGTCCATTCGCGATCAGGCAGATTCAGCGGCTCGTTTTTTCATTCACGGACCGAACACAGGCCGCTGCTCGGATACCCGGGCGGGCGGCTCCCGGCGGAAGCTTAGGGGGCAGGCGCACCCTGCCGCATCGGGGAAGCGCTTACGACCGCCCCCGCGCCACGCGGGGGTGGCATTTCGTGCGATCGCCTGCGGCCATGGCACACGCCCCTGATCCCACTATAGAACGTCTGTGCCCGACCGAAAGGACTCGTGATGGAGTGCCGCACGGCATACGGGCGCGAAGGCGTCATGCCGGAACGAGGATGATCAGCTTCAGGTCGCGCGCGTTCGCGATGCGCAGCGTGAACTGCCGGTAGTGGCTGATGGCGCGTCTTGCATCCCGGAAGCTGCGCAAGCCCCCCTCCCGCGCCAGGACGGTTTGCGAGCGCCACGCCGCGTCGAATACCCGGCTTTCCGCCCGCAGTTCGGCGAGCAGCTGCTGATGGTCCGGATTCTCGCGAAACGCCGCGCTATCGGCACGGTATTCCGCAACCAGTCGATAGGCGCGCGATTCCCAGTCCACGATCAAGTCCGGCGCACCCGGATGCACGAACACGTATCGCAAAAGATTGGGGCCGGCAAGACCTGTCCCGGCACTCGCACGCTTCCCAAGCCAATCCTCGAAAAGCCGCGCGGCCGGCAAATTCCAGGACAAGGCATCCCAGTTGCGCCCCAGCACGTAGGCGGGCGTACTCACCGAGCGCACGAGGACATCGAGGGCCTCGCCGTCGGCCTGCCCCGATGGCTCGCCCGCCAAAGGATCGACCTTGCCCGCCAACTGGAACAGATAGGCGCGCTCAGCGGGCGTAAGCCTCAGCCCCGCGGCCATGTCGCCCAGCGTCTTCGGCGACACGGCCACGGTGCGCCCCTGCTCGATCCAGGTATACCACGTCGGGCTGATCCCGCACAACGCCGCCGCCTCCTCGCGCCGCAACCCGGGCGTGCGTCGGCGCGGGCCGGCGGCCAGTGCGAATTCGGCCGGCGCAAGCCGCCCACGCACGGCGCGAAGGAACTCGCCCAGCGCCCGACGACCCGCCTCGCCCCCTTCATCACGTCCCATGGATTCGTCCACCACGATCCTCCGGTCCACACGGCCTAGCGTCAATTATACTAGGATAATTCATCATCTTGTACCAGGATGTAAATCAGCGGATAGTCGTCACGTCCTTCCTCAACCGGAGATCGTGCAATGACCACTCACCAACAATGCCTGCACAGCCAGTTCGACCCGCGCGCGGGGGCTTACCTGGAAAGCGAGGTGCACGCCCAAGGCGCCGACCTGCGCCTCGCCCGAGAGCTGATTGCAGGCGCGGTCGCGCCCGACGCCCAGGCCTTGGATGTCGGCTGCGGCGCCGGCCATCTGACGTACTTGCTGGCGGAAAGGGTCGCAAACGTTTCGGCCGTCGACCTCTCCGAGGGCATGCTGTCGACCGTTCGCGCCACGGCGCGCGAGCGCGGCCTGGCGGGCGTGCGAACGCATGTCGCGGCTGCGGAGGCCCTGCCCTTCGAAGATGGCTCGTTCCACCTCGTCGCGACGCGCTACAGCGCCCACCACTGGCAGCATTGGGAGGCGGCGCTGGGGCAGATGCGCCGCGTCGTCAAAGCCGGCGGGCACGGGCTCTTCATCGACGCGCTGGGGCCTGAGGATGCGCTGGCGGATACGCACCTTCAGGCCATCGAGCTGTTGCGCGACCGGTCCCACGTGAGAGACCGCTCGGCCGCCGAGTGGCAGGCGAAGCTTGCAGCGGCCGGGTTCGACGTGGTGAGAACCGCAGACTGGCGGGTGCGAATCGATTTCGCCAGCTGGATTGCGCGCATGCACGCCCCAGACGAGAAGGTCGCCATGATCCGTCGGCTGGAATCGGAAGCCCCGCAGGAAGTGCGCGAGGCGCTGGGGCTTGAGCCGGACGGGTCCTTCATGCTCCCCGTCGGGCTCTGGTGGGCGCGCGCCCGGGCAGCTTGACGCCTAGCGGCTTTGGGGGGTTCGGGTGACGACGATCCGGACGTCGCGAGCACGCGTTGTGCCCACCCGGAGCATGCCGATGCGGATGGTTCCGGTGAATGGCAGCCGCTGGATGCGAGCGAAATCGAAGGGTTTGTGGCTCGGCGCCAGGTAGCGATCCACATCCAGGCGGTCGATCTTTGCATCGAGCGTATAGGCAGGGGTCGGGAAACCTTGCGCGGCCGCCGTCACCACCGCCCGGCTCTCCCCCACGCGGCCCGTGAGCGCCGCCGATGCGCGCTCGCGCGCCCAGTCGGCCTGCGCCTGTCCTGCGACTTCGGCCGCAAGGCGCCCGGTCTTGAACAGAGGGCTCGTCAAGGCCCACTCGCTCACGAGGTGCGAAAGCGTCAACTGCGCGCGACCCCAATCCACCCCCACCCCGCTGGTCATCCGCCCCTTGAGGCCGCCCGAAGCATCCTTTGCCGCCATGTCGAGGGTCATCGCCGCGGCACTCGCCCGCCGCCCCTGCACACGCAGGTCCGGCAACTGGAGTACGGCCGTGCCTTGGCCCGCCGGCGCCGCGCCCGATGCGTGCACGACGATCGCGCTGGCTTCGCCGCCCTTCGCCCCCCATTCAAGCCGCGATGCGGTGAGCTGCGCGCTCGCGCGAGCGAGCGCGCGCGAGCCGTCCAGGGACGCGTGCAGGGCGTCCGCCTTGAGCCGGTGGCGCCCGCCATCCCAGACGAAATTGCCGCGCGCCGCAAGACGCCAGGCAGTGGCCGGCGGGAATGCGCCGTGGGCCCGAAGCGACAAGGCCGAGAGGACGTACCGCTTGCGGGCACCGTCAAAGCGCAGCGTCCCGCCCGCATCCACCTGGGGGCTGGCCGCGGGTTCGGCCGTGAGATAGCGGAAAGCGAGCCGCACCGGCGAAGGCACCCCGCTCGCGAGCGGCCCGGTATCCAGGCGGAGGTGGTCGATCGCGAACCGGCGCCCGCTCGCGCGGTCGTCGAACGAGATTTCGCCGTCGGCGATCGCCACCCCACCGATGTGGACCGAGGGCGAACCCCCTGGGCGTCGCGTCAGAAGATCCGCATAATTGGTCTGCCCATTGGCATAGCGCACCAGGGTCAACCGAAGGCCGCTCACCTTGATTCTGTCGATCGCGATGCGGCCATGGAGCAGCGCGGGCCACGACAGGGCCAGGCGAAGCCGGCGCGCCGAGGCAAAGGTCCGGCTGCTGTGCCAGTCGCTCAGCGTTGTCCGGCCAAGCTCGATGGCCACAACAGGAAACCACGCCAGCCGGGCATTGCCCAGGATCGTCAAGGTGCGCCCGGTCGCGCCTTCGACCCAGCGGGACGCCTGGGAGCGATATGCGTCGGGATTGACCACGAACATGGCGATCAAAACCAGGGCGACGCAGAGCAGGAGGACCGGGGCGAGCGTCCACAGGCCGTATTTGAGTATCTTAGAGATCATTTCGTCCTTCTGGGGCGCCGCCTTCACCGGCCCGACCGCCCGACTTTGGGCTACACTGAATAAAAAGGCAAGCAGGTCTGGTATTTGGCCCACCCCGCCTTCCCAGCGTCCGAGTCTGCCCGGTGCATGCGTCAGCCCTTCCTATCTAACTCTACACGAACGGGCTGCCGCCTCAACGACAAGGCCCTTTGGTCGCGCAGGGACGAATGACCGCACCGCCTTGCATTGAGCCCCCTGACCGGCGGGACGATGGGGAAACTCGCTCACTTTGTGGAGCTAACCTATTGTATTTACAAAAGTGCGCGATAGTGCATTATCGTCCGCATGGAAAGCACTATTAGCACAGGCAAGGCGGCAAAGCTGCTGGGCGTATCGGTCAAGACGCTGCAGCGATGGGAGCGCGAAGGTCGGCTGATCCCGGTCGCCCGGTCGGACAGCAATCGACGCCTGTATACCGAAGCGCAGTTACGCGAGTTCATCGGACTGAGAAATGCGGCATCCGAGCCCACGCGGCTGGTCGCGTACTGCCGGGTATCGAGTGCCGCGCAGAAATCCGATTCAGCCAATCAGCGCAAGGTACTGGAAGAGTTCGTCGTGGCGAAGGGCCTGGCGAATGTTGAGTTCATCGAAGAGGTTGGCGGAGGGCTGAACTTCAAGCGCAAGCGGTTTTTGGCATTGATGGACGAAATCGGGCAGCGGGAGATCAAGACGCTGATCCTCGC
>JAKAFK010000179.1 GCA_021817985.1 Pseudomonadota bacterium
TTGCACTGTATCCGTCAGGGAGCCGTCGGAATTGACGCTGTCGGTCTCAGTCGTACTCAGCCCACCATTGTTCCCCGTTATGGATGTGCCGGTGGAGCTTCCATCGCTGCTGACGTTGATTGTCGCCGTCGTCGCAGGCACCGAGGTATCGCTGCTGGAAACCGTTGCCGAATTGTCCGATACAGTTGCTGAGACATTTTGCGCCGTCGCCCCCGTGTTCTGAAAATCCGTGCCGAGAGCGCTTTGCCCGTTTTCCAACGCCGTTTCAGCTGCATTTGCCGTCGAAATAAAGCTCAAGCCGCCATTGTTGATGAAATCGTTGAGAAGCGGCAAAGTACCTGATATCGCATTCTCCACGTCATTAACAACTTTACTTGCCGCTGAAATGGTCGAGCCGATATTCTGGAGGGTAGATGCGACGTTGTTAACTTCGTTAGTGATGGGATTAATCTCTCCAGACACAAAATTGTTGACGGCATCCGCACGACTTACGGCCATGCCGGCCCACGTAGTGGCTGCCCCCAAGCCATTAATCAGAGGCTCGGCAACTTGTCCGCCGGGGGTTATAGCAGCAATGCCACCGGCGACGATCGCGGCATCGCCAAGAACCGTAATGATGTCGCCAGCGACAGTAAATATATTTGAAGTGGCCCAGTTGTTGCCATTGGCTACTGTTATGTCGTTTGACCCAACTTGAACACCGAGATTCGGCAACCAATTGATAAGGCGCGCTGATTCAGGAAATTCAGGCGCGCGTGGCACTATGCCGAGGGCGTCCGCGGCGTTTTTGCGGGGGAGGTGCGGCTGAGAGCGGCGGCGGCCCCGGGGCCTGGGCCCGGGGTGGCAGGGCGATGCGCAACGCCTTCATCAGCGCCGGCACGGTACCAGTCGCTTCGGTGCGGATGCGCCAGGTCTTGCCGGCATTGTCGATGGTTGCTTGTTGCAGGCGGTCGAGGTCGCGCAGCACGTCGGCCCATTCTGGCTTGATGCCGGCCTCGGCGCAGCGGTTCTGCAATTCCTTGCGCAGCACCAGGGCGAGGAACGAGCAGAAGACGTGACCGCGGATCGCCTCGTCCGAGGAATGGTAGATCGGCCGGGTGTGCATCAGGGCCTTGGCCGTCCTGAACAACTCCTCCACCTGGAGCAAATCGCGGTAGCGCAGGACCGCCTGCAATGGCGTGATGCGGGCATTGGTTCTCAACACGAAGATGCCGTCGAAGCGGGCCTCGTCGGCGATCTTGCCGGGGTCGATCTCGAAGGCGTCCCTGGTGGTGGTGCGTAGATAGCGGCGATAGGCCGAGTTGCCGACCAGCGCCTTGTCGCCCTTCTTCAGTTGGCGGTCGAGGCCCTCGATGATGGCGGCGCGGTCGGCGCGGTCCTTTTCCGCTTCCGCTTCGTTGCGACAGACGATGTAACGGCGGCCTTCGGCCCTGACCTCCTTGACGAAGAGTTGGGTCTCGCCGGCGGCGCGTTGCACCAGCAAGGGTGTGAAGGCGCCTTTGTCCTCGATGACAGCGTGGCGGACCACGCTGTCGGTGCGTTCGCGCACGCCCAGTACGTATTCCAGGCCGCGCTCTTCGAGGGCGGCCATGGTGGCGGCCGAGATCATGCCGCGATCGGCCACCACGCAGACACGGGTGATGCCGAAGCGGTGGCGCAATCTGTCGATCACCGGCAGGAGAACGGTGACGTCAGCGGTGTTGCCCGGCCACATCTCGGAACAAACGGGATGGCCGTCGGCATCGATCACCACGCCGACGATCATCTGGTTCAATTCGGGGTGGCTGTCCTTCGAATAGCCCCGTTCGCCCAGCGTCTCGCCGCCCTCGCCGGTGAAGAACAGCGACGTGGTGTCCATGAACACCACCGACAGGTCGGTGAACAGGTCGCGGCGCCGCTCGAACAGTTTCTCCTCGACTTCATCTTTCACGGTGCGCGGGGAAAACGGCGTGGCATGCGCCTGCTCGCCGTCCGGCAACGCCTCGCCCAGCCAAGCCATGGCCCGGTAGAAGTGATGCAGCGCCAAGCCGTCTGCATCCGGGATGTCGTAATCGCCCATCCATTTCTCGGTCGACCGGTCCGAGCCCGAGGCCATGATGCGGTGGAGAACCGCCGTGAAGATGGCCCGCTCGACGGGAAACTCGAACGACCGCGCTTTCAGCAGGTCCTCGATCACCGCCCGGCAACCAGTCTCTTCCCACAATCGCCCGAAGGCGAGCGGCGCACCAAGCCGCTTCGCCGCCAGGTGCGGCGCCTGCTCGGGATCGTCGAAGGCGGAAACCAGGATAACCTGCTCGCAAAGCCTGGCCCCCGAGGCCAGAAGCGAAGCCAGTCCACCTTTCACCGCCAACTCGTCGGCCCGCCCGATGGTGGCCACCACGTGCTGTCGCGGGCCGCCGTTTTCCCAACGGCTCTCAACGATCTGCAGATAGCTGCGCGGTCCGGACTTCTTCACGCGGAAGAACATAACGCCCCTCAAAGCAGGACATTATGATATCAAATACAACTCCAGCAGAAAAGCCATATCACAGATATGACGTGGCACTATGTTTTGATCTCGCGCCACTTTTCAGGCCGAAAAACCCAATGATTTCAATGGTCGGCCCCGCCGAAACCCGGATTCACTGTTCAAGTTGGGCTTGAA
>JAKAFK010000180.1 GCA_021817985.1 Pseudomonadota bacterium
CGAGTGGAACACCTGAAGCCGTTGGTCAGTCTTGTCGACGAACGGCGCGATGTGACTGGCGCCCTGCAGCGTCTTCAGTCAGCGTTGCCAGGAGCACGATTGGAACACCGCGCCCAGGGCGTCGCGGGCGCGGATTGGAACGGCGGCCTATTGCTCGGGCCAATGTTCCTGGCGCCTGCGGCGAATTGAGACAAAATGGAGCGTTCCGCTTTGGCTGAACGCTCCAGGCTTATTGCTCGTGCCCGCAAAGCAGGTCAATTAGATGGCAACGCGCTCTAGAACTCGTCCCAATCATCACCTCCTGCCGGCATTTTCTTGAAGCTGCCCGCGAGGTTGGTGGCCTTGGCAGGGGCTGCCTGAACCTGTGCCCTGCGGGCGGGTTTTGGCTGCTCCACCGCGCGTTCGATACCTATATCGAACTTGCGCACGAGTGCATCCAATGTACCCGCTTCGGAGGAGAGCCCGTGGCTAGCGGCGGTAGTCTGTTCGACCATCGCGGCATTCTGCTGGGTCACCTGGTCCATTTGGTTGACGGCGGTGTTCACTTGATGAAGCCCTGTTGCTTGTTCCTGCGCCGAAGACGCAATCTCGCGGACGATGCCGCTGATCTCGCCGATCTGCGCAACGATCCGCGCCAGCGCCGTACCGGTCTGACCCACGAGGTCAACGCCCGAGCCAACCTGCCTCGTCGAGGTTGAAATCAGCGACTTGATCTCTTTCGCCGCGTCAGCCGAACGCTGCGCCAGCGCCCGCACTTCCGAAGCCACCACGGCGAACCCGCGCCCGGCATCGCCGGCCCGCGCAGCTTCCACGCCGGCATTCAGTGCCAACAGATTTGTCTGGAACGCAATTTCGTCGATAACGCCAATGATGCTACTAATCTGCTGCGAAGACGTCTCAATCCCGTTCATCGCAGCCACAGCGTCCCGTACGACGACTCCACTCTGTTCGGCGTCCTTCTGGGCCGAGTTCACTACTTCGCTCGCATGCGTGGCGCCTTCCGCCGTACGGCGCACCGTCGCCGTGATCTCGTCCAGCGCTGCCGCCGTTTCCTCGAGACTTGCGGCCTGTTGCTCCGTCCGCCGCGATAGATCGTCTGCGGACGCGGCGATCTCGGAGGCGCTCGCCCGAATATTAGAGGTATTGCCCATGATGACCTTCATTGCCTCCTGCAGTCGTTGCATGGCGTTGTTGAAGTCACCCCGGAGCTTCTCGTACTCTGCGCTGAACGACGCGTTCAGGCGGAAGCTAAGATTGCCATCGGCAAGCTTTTCCAGACCCACGGCGAGCGCCTCAACTACGGCTTCCTGCTCCCGCGCGGCCGCCTCACGCTCCATCTCGCGCTGACGACGCTCCTCTTCGGCCTTCTGCCGCGCGGCCTCCATCTCGCCCTCAAGCCTGACCTTCTCAAGCCCGGCCTCCTTGAACACTTTGACCGCGCGGGCCATCTCGCCAACTTCATCGTGCCGCGTGGTATCGGGCACGTCGACGTTCAGGTTCCCCCTCACCAGCTTGAGCATTGTGGCCGTGAGACCGGAAATCGGCCGGCCAATGCTTGAGATCAGCAACCAGACCAGGCCACCCACCACGAGCAACATAACTACTAGGACGGCGGCGATGCCCATTGTGCTTGAGGCTTTCGCCGAATTTATAGCGGCAACATGGTTCGCCGCCATTAACCCCTGATAAGCAATATCGTCCCTAAGACGCGCAGTGAACGTGTCATTCAGTTGCGCCATCGGACCGGTGACGAGCGCCGCCGCCGCCGGGAAGTTGCCCGATCCGGCATCCGCAATCACCTTTGCTGCGTCACTGCCCATCTGCTGGAATGCGTCGCGAAACCCATCGCCATCGCCAGTCTCTCGGCCCGGATCCATGGTCGGCTGATAAGTGGTCCAGTTAGTGGCAAAGGCACTCTCTTCCTTCGCAATCCGAGCTGCCAACGCTGAAACGGCGGCCGGGTCCTTGGTCATCGCGGCCTCGCTGGCGAAGCCGAATAGGCGAGCTCCCTCGCGCCCCATTGCCTCGATCGGCCTGGTGCCTTGAATGTTGGCATTAAGGCCCATGGCAACATTGGTGACGAAGTTGATCCGCGTAAGAGAAAAAACGCCCAAACCAGCGGTGAAGAGCAAAACTACGGAAAAGGCGATTATGAATTTCGCAAGAATTGAAACTCTGGAGAACAAGAACATGTGCGGGCTTCCGACGATTGTGTGTTGTATTTCGGGCAAAGCCCGCATTGCCCGACGATTCCACAGTATAGGTTGCAATCTGGTTAAATTGATTTATCTGATCGGCCGCGGCACGCGTTATTTTATCCGCATCGGCCGCCAGAGAGCGATGACATCGCTCTTTATTTTGTTAATTTTAAGCCAAGCGCGCTTGGCTTGACCCAGGCGGGCGCAAACAGAATGGCACCACAGGGATGGGCATAATGGATCTTTACCTCGCAGGGCATCTCGACTTCCTTCATCGTCGCCCCTGCCTGCCGCCACTGCCACCAGGGGGGCATGATCTTGACCTGTTTGATGAGCGTAACCCGGCACTAATTGTGCCAGACAGCATCGATCCGGCACAGCCTACGCCGCTCGTAGCGTTGTTTCACGGAGGGGGAGGCAGCGCGCAGAAGATTCTTCCGATGCT
>JAKAFK010000181.1 GCA_021817985.1 Pseudomonadota bacterium
CCGAGGATTCGAAATTGCACAGGGCCGCCTTGGACCAGGCCGCATTCATCATTGCATGCGCTCGATCGGCCAGGCTCAACGGGCATTGGAAATCATGGCACGCCGGGCGGACAGCCGCGTTGCATTCGGTAAGAAACTCGCCGATCAATCGTCGATTCGCCAGGACGTGGCAAAGAGCTTCTGCGAAATTGAGATGGCCCGCCTGCTGACGCTCAAGGCGGCCGACGCAATGGACCGCTATGGCAACAAGGCCGCTAAGGACCTTATCGCCGCGATTAAGGTCGTTGCTCCACGGATGGCGCAGACCGTGTGTGATCGTGCAATCCAGGTTCACGGCGGCATGGGTGTTTCCGATGACACACCGATTGCGCGATTTTTCACACTCAATCGCTTTGTGCGCATCGCCGACGGCCCGGACGAGGTCCACATGAGCCAACTGGGCAAGCAGAAAATCAGGGAGTACGTAGGCTCTAACCGGCCCTGATTCTCCAGGAAAAGGAAAATTAGATATGAGCTGGATCAAGAGCGGTCAATGCACATTGACCGCTACCCAATTCGAGCAACGAGCCCGGCGTGCGGCGAGCGTACTGCAGAGTTCTGGACTCTCGAAGGGCGACGGCGTGGCGCTATATCTGCGCAATGACCTCGCCTATTTCGAAGCCGTGTTTGGTGCTGGCATGCTTGGCATCTATCCGGTTCCTGTAAACTGGCACTATACGCCCGACGAGGCAAACTACCTGCTCGTCGATAGCGGCGTGAAGCTGCTGGTGATCCATGCTGACCTTTTGCCACCCATCGCGTCAGCAGTCCCCCAGGGTCTTCCCGTGGTGGTAGTGAATACGCCTGACGACATACGGGCGGCCTATAATCTTGGCGTGGTAGACCTGCCATCAAATTTTCCCCTATGGCACGAGCTACGCGATGCGGCTCAGCCGTTCAACGGTACGCCCGAGTCACCGCCCAGTTCGGTAATCTACACCTCGGGCACTACGGGTCGGCCCAAAGGTGTGAAGCGTCCAGCGTTTACCCAAGCTCAGGCCGATGCGGTCAATTTTATGCTGGGATGGTCCTATGGCTATTCCGAAGTCCTCGAGGGCAGGCGCGATCCTGCGACGATCACCACCGCTGTTATCGGTCCGGTCTACCACTCCGCACCCAATGCCCATTCCGCATTTTCGATCAGACTGGGCGCCAACGTGATAGTCGAACCGCGCTTCGATGCTGAAGGGCTGCTCGCGCTCATCGAACGTGAGCGTATCACGCACCTCAATATGGTGCCGATCATGTTCAATCGCCTGTTGCGGCTGTCCCACGAGATAAAGCATAAATATGATCTCTCAAGCCTGGAATTTGTCACGCACGCTGCGGCACCGTGTCCACCGCCAGTCAAGCGCGCGATGATCGAGTGGTGGGGGCCGGTGATCTGGGAATATTATGGTTCGACCGAAATGGGCAACGTCACCTGCCTGTCGAGCGAGGAGTGGCTCGCGCATCCTGGTTCGGTTGGCAAGGTAATGCCCGGCGTCACGCTACGTGTGGTCGATGAGGCGGGGAACGACGTCTCCCCCGGCCAAGTCGGCGAGGTAATGGGTAAGGGGCGCCACGGTGTCGACTTTACCTACCAAAATTCTCCCGAAAAGCGCGCGGCGATGGAAAAGTACGGCCTTATCACTCCTGGCGACGTCGGTTATTTCGACGCCGATGGGTTTCTTTACCTCTGCGACCGCAAGAACGATATGGTGATTTCAGGCGGGGCCAACATATACCCGGCAGAAATCGAGGCCGAATTGCATAAGTTGCCTGGAGTTGCCGATTGCGCGGTGTTTGGCATTCCTGACGAGGAATTTGGCGAGAGCGTAATGGCTGTCGTGCAACCGATGCCCGGGGTAACACTGCGCGCCGAAGATCTGCGCGCCGATCTGCGGCGTACGCTGACGGCCTACAAGGTGCCGCGTCGTATCGAATTTGCCGAGAGTCTACCCCGCGAGGATTCAGGCAAGATTTTCAAGCGCAAGCTGCGAGAACCTTTCTGGGCGGGGCGCGACCGGGCGATCTGATAGGGAGAACGAGATGAAGGCGTTGCGCTATTATGGGGCACGCGATATCCGGCATGAAGCAATGGACGATCCCAAGCTCCAAACAGAACGTGATGCCATCGTGAAAATGGACGCGTGTTCAATCTGCGGCAGCGACCTCCATATATATCATGGACACGGCTTTTCAGATGATGTGGGCTTCTGCGTCGGCCATGAAGCTGTTGGCGAAGTTATAGAAGTAGGGCGTGGAGTTTCCCGTCTCAAAGCCGGTGACAAGGTTATGATGCCCGCGGCAGTCGGCTGTGGCATGTGCCGGTCATGCCTTGCCGGAAATGTGATCGGCTGCGAATTTGGCGCCGCAGCCTGCTATGGCCTTTCGGCCACACTTCAGGGCGTGCAAGCTGAGGCCTTTCGTGTCCCCGCCGCCGACATGAATGCGGTGAGAATTCCGCAGGGCATAAGTACTGAGCAGGCACTGATGATGACCGACGCACTAGCTACGGCGTGGTTCGGGGCGCGCAATTCCGACATCAAACCCGGAAGCAGTGTAGCAGTGATCGGCCTTGGACCCATTGGGCTAATGGCAGTTG
>JAKAFK010000086.1 GCA_021817985.1 Pseudomonadota bacterium
CCACGTCGCTGAACTCGGAGCTATCGGCATAAAGCCGCGCCTCGTCCCGGTGCCGCGTCATCGCCACATAGGTCAGATGCCGGTCCATCGTGCCGGAAGCCAGCACATAGACCCGGTCCACCGTCGCCCCCTGCGCCTTGTGAATGGTGGTGGCATAACCATGATCCACCGCCGCGTAATCCGCCATGGACACCGCCACGGCCCGTCCCTGCCCTGGCCCGGCAGCGGAATCCAGCCGGATCGCCAGATGCCCCTCCTGGACCTGCTCCACGGTCCCCAGCATACCGTTCTTCACGCCAAGCTCACGGCTATTCTCCCGAAACAGCACCCGGTCCCCCGCCGCGAAGGCCCGCGCGCCCTCGCTGGTCTGATAGACCAACTCGCCGGCCAGCTCGCCCCGCGCCGTGCGCACCGCCCGGATCGCCTCGTTCAGCTCCCGCACATCCGCGTTGCGATGCGCCAGCACCAGGCGCGTGCCCTCCGGCCGCGCCACCATGTCGGCCGTTACATCCCGCACGATCGCCGCCCGCGCCGCCTCGGCTGTGTCCTCGAAGCGGATCGCCCCGCGTTCCGCATAGGCGGTCAGCCCCTCCGCCGTCCGGTGCCGCCCAAAATCCACCGAGGCCGCGCGCTGCCAGCCGTCCCGCTGCCGTCGAATCTCCTCCAGCTCGACAAACCCGGCGCGCTCGGACACGGCGCGGAACGCCGCCCCCGGTCCGATCGGCTGCAACTGCTCGGGATCGCCCACCAGCACGATTTTTGCGCCGGCCGTATCCGCCGCGGTGATGAAGCGCGAGAGCTGGCGGCTGCCCACCATCCCGGCCTCGTCGATGACAAACACGTCTCTGGGGCCGAGCGTATCAAACCCGCGCTCCCAGCCGCGTTCCCACGACGCCAGCGTGCGGGAGGCAATGCCTGCGGATTCCTCCAGCCCCTCCGCCGCTTTCCCGGACAGCGCCGCGCCATGCACGCGATACCCTTCCGCCTCCCATGCCTCGCGCGCCGCCGTCAACATCGTACTCTTGCCCGCACCCGCAAGGCCCACCACCGCCGCGATCCGCTCAGGCCCGGTCACATGCGCCACGGCCAGGCGCTGTTCCTCGCTCAACCCCTGCCCGCCAACCTCCCGGATCGCATCATCCTGCCGCGCCAGCGCCGCCGCCACATGCCGCCCGGCCACGCCAAAACTGCGGCCCTCCGCCATGCGGCCGGCGCTGCGCGCCATCTCGCGTTCGATCCCCACCATCTCCCGCGTCGAATAACGGGCTTGCGCGACCACGCGCCCGGCCTCGTCGCGCAATCGCTGCCCCCGGGGAGCTTCGGCCTGCAGCTCGACCAGCACGGGTGACGCCATCACTTTTGCCAAAGCCGCCTGGAACAATTCCACCCCGGCGGTGCCAGCTTCACCCCCTGCCCCGCCCCAATCCACCATCCGGTGCAGCGCCCGCGCGATGTCGCGCCGGTCGAATACGCTCTTTTCCGCCGTGATAATCTCCAGCACCTGCTCCGGTTTCTCACGGATCAGCTCGGCATTGCGCCGCGCCGTGGCTTCGTCCAGCCGCGTGCGCGTCACCGGCATGCCGCGCCGTTCCATCTGCGACGCATGCACCCCCATATGCTGCGTCGGTTCGATCTCCAGCCCACGCTCTTGGTGCGAACGATGATCAATCCGCACATCCAGCCCGGCACGCGCCAGATGCTCATTGGCGAGCCCTTCCCACGCCATGCGCATCTCCCGCACCTGGGCGTGCGTCGTCGGCAGACCCAGCGCCTCCAGCTTGCGGTTCTCAAGCTCCAGCTCGGATTTTTCGCCCAGGCCAAGCGGCGCGGCCGTGCCGATCTCGGCAATTTTCCGCGTCGTTAGCAGGATGTGCGCATGGTGATTGCGGATGTCCGTGTGCCCGTGCGGGCTGTGGATCGCAAAATCCACCGCCACCCCGTAGCGGTCGGCCAGCGTCCGGGCGAACGCCCGCGTCAGCGCCACCCGCTGCGCGGCCGTCAACTCGTGCGGCAGGGCAATCTCGATCTCGCGCGCCACCCGTGCGTCTCTCCGCTTCTCGGCCGCTTCCGCCGCGTTCCACAAAGCGGATCTGTCCAGCGCCCGTGCGGCATTCACCCCTTCCGGCAGCACGATCTCCGTGTGCTCCACGCCGGAACGCCGGGTGAAGTCGTGGGTCAGCCCATCGCGTTCGTTGGTCAGCTTTTCCGCTGCCCGGTAGGCCGCAGCCGCAACCGCGCTGCGGCCCCCTGCCCGCCCGATCGGCTTCACGCTCAAATGGTAGATGGCCATGGCACGCGGCGCTGTTCCTCTTATCGGGATCGTCATTGTCCCGGTCTGTTTCCTCTACCAAGCACTGAGTTGCGCAGCAACTCGTAAGTGCGCCCTTCCATATCTCGCTGACGCTCGATCTCGTCGGGAAGGTTCACGTCTGATGTCGATGGTCGAGGAACTTGGTGGACCCCTTTACTGGCTTGAGTATAGTTCCTATGGTTGTGTCTTACGAGCGTTTGAACGTCAAAGTGTAAGCATGATATGCTGGCACTTGAGGCAGGGAGGAACCCGGACACATGGCCCGTAAATCGATCGAGGAACGGCTGGCCCAGCTCGATGCCCAGCGCCAGGCTCTTAAAGCCCGCCTCGGTAAACAGGAACGCGCCAGGGATACACGGCGGAAAGTCCTGCTCGGCGCCCTCGTCCTGCATCGGCTCGGCGAGGATAACCGCGCGTTCGACAAAACCCTAAAAGAGTGGCTGCAGCGCGAGCTGCCGGGGTTCTTGTCCCGGCCCGACGATAAAGCGCTGTTCGACGATCTGCTGGGCGCGCCGACTTTGCCAGGGGTAACACCAGGACAAGCAAGTGCGGACAGCACGGGCCAGGCTGATCCAACGGCAACGGACGGGCTATCGAGAGTGTGACGGCCGGCTGGCTATCGAATCGTGATTCAGTTGGCCGGTAGCCCCAGACGGCAGAACCAGCTTCTTTCCTCATTGCCGCTTTTGCGGTGGTTTCACCACCTACGCCGGTTGTGCGCCAGAGCGAGCGCAGAGCGGGAGCCGCGTAGCGCGGCCCAAAGGGCCGTCTGGCGCAGACCAAGGCCATGACATCGCCCGCCGCAAGCGGCGGGCGCGGGTACCACTTCGCGCCCTATGGGCGCGTCCGCTGAATCTTGTCGGAGAAGGGTTGATCAGGGCAGTTTCAGATATTTGAATCCTTCAGGTTGGTTTCTTTTTCCAAGGGAAACTCCCTAAGCCACCCTGCCCTGCCGGGCTTGCATCTGCGCGTACAGGCGAGCCGTGACGATCTCCAGACGGGATTCCGCCACCCTCTCCAGCGCCGCCGCTGCGGCCTCCTGGGACAACCCCATGTCACGGTCCGCCGTGTACTGCGCCAGGGCATCGAGGACCGGCACAGGTGCGCCCCATGTGCCCACCTCAGGCACCCTCGGGGCCTCCGGCATGGGCCTAAAACCCTTCCACTCCCCTTCCTGCTGCACCTGGTAGGCATTGGTCTCCTGGCGCAGCTTGAACCGCCCTTCCGCGTCCTGGCCGTCGCTGCACCGCCTGATCCAGCTGATCAGCCCAAGGGCCTTCAACCGCCGCAGCGCCGCCCATACGGCCTTGCGGCAGAGATTCGCCCGCTTGGCAATCGCATCGTAGCTCGGGTCGAGCTGACCGGTCTTGAGGTTGAAGAACCCGAACAGCAGCGCGTGATACACCTTCAACGCCGTGTGGCCGATGGCACCGCCATGTCGGCCCGCCTGCTTCGTCGCCCGGTCAAATTTCTCCGCATTGGCGTAGCGCCGGGCACGCTCCGATCGGCTCATCCGCCCCCATTGCACCGGCTGCTTGGTGCTGCCGGATAAAACCGGACGGCCTGTGAAACGGATAGCTAGAGAGCCAATAGACTGAAAAGGCTGCATGAATTACTCCGTGGGTTGATGAACAACCCGCCCGAAGCGGCCGGAAATCGGCACAAGCCCGCCCGTGGCAAGAATCCTCTTGCAAAAGACGGAAAGGTGGGAGAAAACCTGTTTACCAGACAAAGTAATCTCCCGGCCCTTGCCGGTATGCACGGCCCGCCTCTCTAGGCGGGTTTTGCTATTTCTGGGCTATGAATCTCCAGCCAGAAGGTTGATCCCGTATGGCGACAACCATCGCCGCCATGCCCCAGAGGGGACGGCAGCGCGAATCGCTCCCGCCCCCCTGGTAAGAACCATTCCTTAGCAACTAAATGCGAATGTCCAGAATTTTCAGACTCATGACAGGCAAAACCCGGCTTTCATCGCTTTTCTTCGCCAGCGGCTTATCTGGTTTTCGTGCTTTCTGTTTTTTAGCTATGCGTCTTTTCGTACTCATCGAAAGCAAGCCGCAATAGTTCGTTCAGCTTCAGGTCATGCGCGGCCGCGAACATACGGAACCGGCGGCGCAGCTCCGCCGTCACTCTGAAATTGAGGGGTACGTTATTAGCCTCCATGTCCGCGCCCGTTCCAGATGGCTCAGGCGAGCGCGGTGGCATATCTGCGACCGGCGCGGCGCTACCCTTTGTCGCCACAAGCCCGGTGAGGTCGATGGGCTTCTTCGCCACCATCATATCGTCTCCTTCTTTCTATTTATCGTCTTTTCGTTTAAGCGTGCTTGCACGAAAGCACATAATTCTTTGATTTCCTGCGCGCTCCGACTCTTCGGGTCCGCTTCCTGCACCGTCCGTCCGTCAACCATGCTCGCCGCGTAGTCCACCCGATCATGCACGATGGCCGGAGCGACCGGCCCGTGAGCGGAGAGCGCCGCCACCGCATGCACTGTAAGCCGCGCCGTGGGCTTGGCCTGGGTGACAGCAAAAGCGAAAGGCTTCCCAGCGTCCTGGGCGATGTCCACGGTACTACCCACGGCCCGAAGGTCGTGCGGACTCGGCCGGGTAGGAATCAGCACCAGGTCCGCCAACTTCACCACGTCGCGGATGGCGGCCGTGATAGCTGGCGGAGTATCAATCACCGCAAGGTTGAACCCGGCGCTAGCCAGCGCATCGAGTTTGGCCGGAAGCTCGTTCAATTTGGCGGAGGCAAGGGCAGGGGTGTCCGCCTCCCGGCTATTCCACCAAGCCGACAGGCTCCCCTGGGGGTCTGTGTCGATCAGAACAACCGGGCCTGCACCGCCGCGCTCCGCCTCAATAGCCAGATGCGCGGCCAACGTGGTTTTACCCGCGCCCCCTTTCTGACTTGCTAGAACCAAAATTTTCATTGCCGCTGCCTCTCGTGTATATATCTACTTTTAAATATAACAAAAAAGCACGCAAGACATAAATCGTTATTCTCCGTAAGAGCGCAAGGCAGAACTACTCTCCAAAGCTACACTTGAATAACGCCAAAAAAGTAATTACAATTATGGCATGGTAACAGCGACCCGGTTTGAGTGGGACGAAAACAAAAATCGGGCCAATGTGCGAAAGCATGGGGTCAGCTTTGAGGATGCCAGCCAGGTGTTCTCTGATCCTTTGCACCTCACGGTGCATGATCGCATCGAAGGCGGCGAACAGAGATGGCAGACATTCGGGCTGGCAGGTGGTTTTGTTTTAATGATGGTAGCTCATACGACTACTGAAGAGGACGCTGAGGGCAAAATTGTTGAGGTCATCCGTATCATTTCGGCCCGGCGCGCCACCCGGAAAGAAAGGCAACGCTATGAAAACGAAGATGGTTAGTTTCACCCCTGAGACGCTCCCCCCCCTGACAAAAGCCCAGCGCAACAATCTTGCCCGTCTGGCGACATTGCCAGACGATCAGATTGACACCAGCGACATCCCGGAATTGACAGATGAACAGCTAAAACATGCTGTTCGCGGTCGGTTTTACAGGCCCATTAAGGGCTCTGTTGCAAACTGATCCGATTTTCGGTGATCTGTCTTGCCGAGAGTGAGGGTGGCGCGATGTCAGGGTTCAAAGGGCGGCATTTTGAGGGTGAGATCGTGCTTTGGGCGGTGCGATGGTACTGCCGGTATGGCATCAGCTACCGGGATCTTGAGCAGATGATGGGCGAACGTGGCGTGAATGTTGACCATTCCACGATCTACCGCTGGGTTCAGAGATACGCCCCGGAGATCGAGAAGCGGCTGCGCTGGCAATGGCGCCGCCCTGCCTCGACGAGTTGGCGGGTCGATGAGACCTATATCAAGGTTCGTGGTGCCTGGACGTATCTGTATCGCGCGGTCGACAAGGACGGGAACACGATCGATTTTTATCTCTCGCCAACGCGGAATACGAAGGCTGCGAAGCGTTTCCTGGGCAAGGCGCTGGGCGGGTTGAAGGACTGGGAGAAACCCGAGATCATCAATACCGATAAGGCGCCGACCTACACCGCCGCCATTGCTGAACTGAAAGCGGAAGGCAAATGTCCCAAGGATACCCAGCATCGCCAGGTGAAGTATCTGAACAACGTCGTTGAGGCTGACCATGGCAAGCTGAAGCAGCTGATCCGGCCGGTGCGGGGTTTCAAGACACTGAAGACGGCGTATGCGACGATCAAAGGCTTCGAGGTGATGCGGGCCCTGCGCAAGGGACAGGCAGCTGCCTTCAATCTCACCCGCGACATTTGCGGCGAGGCGCGGCTGGTCGAGCGTGCCTTCGGCCTCGGCGCTTGCGCCCTCACCGAAGCCATTCAACTCATCGGCAAACGGATGGAACTTGAAGCAGCCTAATGGGCACCGCTCGAACAGCCATGAGACGAACTGCGCCCGTCATCACAGTTTGCAACAGAGCCGGCCGAAGGGCAGCCACCCCAACACGACCGGCGAGGCGAAGAGGGTTAGCCAAAACACCACCACCGGCAGCGCGATCAGCCACAACATTTGATCGCGCTTCTTCCGTACAGTGCCGATCAGACCGGCGAGCTGGTGACGCTCCCGTTCCGCCTCCTGAGTGGCACGATCGAGTTTCTGCAGCGCAGCGCGCATCAGCCCGCTACCCGCCTGCGCCACGGCCGCCTGGTGCTGCTCCGGGGTCATCCTGAGCGCGGGGTGCTTATTGATGGTGTCGAGCTGGCCAGCGACAACAGCCAGCCCCTTGGCGATGCGGCCGAGATCGGGGCTGTAGTCCGGCGGCTGGTTCTCTTCCCACGCACCCGGCAAGGCTTCCACGGCCCGCCGCATCACCGCGACCTCGGCCCGCAAATCTTCGAACGCCCGCGTCGGATCCCCTCCGTGGCCATTCCCATGGTTCTCCGAACCATGGAAACCTTGGGCCACTCCGCCCGTCCCCTCGTCATCCCGCCCGGTATCTTCCATGCTGCCTCCCTCCTTCCGGCTACTCACGCCCTACAGCCCCAGGCTCGGCCCCCGGCTGTGTTCTATGGTCCGCTCAAGCCCCTGCTCCAGGGTTGGGGCCTGCAACATCCGGCCAAGCCAAGAGCTGGACGAAATGCCCAGCTCCCGCTGCCGGGTCCGCATCAGCGATTCAAGCTGCGGATCGCGCTTTAGCTCCCCGACAAGGGACTTCATGCGGGCCTCGACCTTGCCCCGCGCTTCGGCCTGGTCCCAGCCACGCAGCCCCGCGCGCTCCGCTTCAAGCCCGTTCCACATTTTCACTAGGCGCTCGGCCTTTAGCTCCGGCTCCCGCCTCACCCGCCCCTCACGCTCGATCCCCGCCACGAGCTGCGCGGTGCGCTCGCGCCCCTGCAGCTCGGTCATCGCCTGGTAGGTGGCTGGTTCGTAGCGTAGCGCCGCGTGCAGATCGTTCAGCGCGCCTGACCGGGCCGTACCCAGCGCCGCCCCGGCGTCGCGCAACGTGGCCTTCTGATGCTCAAGGATGGGAAGGTCTTGCTCCTGCATCCGCCGGGCATCATTCCAGGCCCGCGCATAACGGTCCACGGCGCGGGTCAGCGCCTCCCGTTCACGATGCGGTAGGACCGGCTCAAGCGCGCGCTCTCGCCCCGGCGCTGCGATGCGCGCCGGTGCATCGCGTTGGGCCTCTGGCGAAGGGGCCGAAGGTTGCATCACGCGCCCGGTGTCGAGCTTCAACCCATCGAACATGCTGCGCTTCCGCGCCGGCCGGTCCATCTCAGGCGCGGCGGCCCTATCCGGCATCACGCGCTCGCGTACCATCTCGCGCGGCACGATGATCTCGCTCTCGATCCCCCGCCGCAGCGCGTAGCCCGCCCGGTCATAATCCAGCGTCGTTTCCTTGGCCTGACTGCGCGCCAGCCGCTCGGCTAACGCCTGCTGGTCGCTGAACTCGGACCGGTCGGCATAAAGCTGCGCCCCATCCCGGTGCCTGGTCATCGCCACATAGGTCAGGTGCCGGTCCATTGTGCCGGAGGCCAGCACATAGGCCCGGTCCACCGTCGCGCCCTGGGCCTTATGGATGGTGGTGGCATAGCCATGGTCCACCGCCGCGTAATCTTCCATCGAGACCGCCACAGCCCGCCCTCGTCCTGGCCCCTGCGCGGAATCCAGCCGGATCACCAGCCGCGCGCCCTCGGCCCCGCCAACTCCGGGAGTTTCACCGACGCCGTATGCCCGCTCCACCGTCCCCAGCATCCCGTTTTTGACGCCCAGCTCGCGGTTGTTCTCGCGGAACAGCACCCGGTCCCCCGGCGCGAAGGCGCGCTCGCCCTCGGTGGTCCGGTAAACCAGCTCACCCGCCAGCTCGCCGCGTTCTTTCCGCACGGCCCGGATCGCCTCGTTCAGCCCCTGAACGTCAACATTCCGATGCGCCAGCACCAGGCGCGAACCATCCGGCCGCGCCACCATGTCGGCCGCCACGTCCCGCACAATCGCCGCCCGTGTGGCCTCCCCGGTTTCCTCGAAGCGGATCGAACCGCGCTCGGCATAGGCAGCCAGCCCCTCCGCCGTGCGGTGCCGCCCAAAATCCACCGACGCGGCCCGCTGCCAGCCCTCGCGCTGCCGGCGAATCTCTTCCAACTCGACAAAACCCACCCGCTCGGCCACGGCCCGGAACGCCGCCCCCGGCCCGATTGGCTGCAACTGCTCCGGATCGCCCACCAGTACGATTTTCGCGCCAGCCCGGTCCGCTTCCTGAATGAACCGGGAAAACTGTTTCGACCCCACCATCCCGGCCTCGTCGATCACAAACACATCGAGCGGCCCGAGCTGGTCGAACCCGCGTTCCCAGCCACGCTCCCATGACGCCAAGGTGCGCGAGACAATCCCGGCCGACTCTTCCAGCCCTTCCGCCGCCTTGCCCGCCAGCGCCGCGCCGTGAACACGGTAGCCTTCGGCCTCCCACGCCTCGCGCGCCGCCGCCAGCATCGTGCTCTTGCCCGCCCCGGCCAGACCTACAACGGCCGCAATCCGCTCCGGCCCGGTGACATGCCCGATGGCGAGACGCTGTTCCTCACTGAGACCGGCGCCCCCTCCGGGGCCATTCCTGCGGCTCTGCGAACCGCCGGAACCTTGGGCCCCTCCGCCCGCGCGCTGGATCGCCATATCCTGCCGCGCCAGCGCCGCTTCCACCCGCCCCCCAGCAACGCCAAAGCTCCGGCCATCCACCATCCGGTCGGCACTGACCGCCATATCGCGCTCGATGCCGATCATCTCCCGCGTCGAATACCGCGCCTGCTCGATAACCTGGCCTTGACTGTCGCGTTGCTCGGCCTGCAGCTCCACCAGCACCGGAGACGCCATCACCTTCGCCAGCGCCGCCTGAAATTCCTCCGCGTCGTTGATATACCGGTGCAGCGTCCGTGCCACGTCGCGCCGGTCGAAAACGCTCTTTTCGTTCGTAATGAGGGTCAGCACCTGTTCCGGCTTCTCGCGGATCAAAGCCGCGTTGCGCCGCGCCGCTTCCTCATCCAGCCGCACCCGCGACACCGCCTTGCCGCGCCGCTCCATCTGTGTGGCATGCACCCCCACGTGCTGCGTCGGCTCGATTTCCAAACCGCGCTCGGCGTGGCTGCGATGGTCGATCCGCACCTCCAGACCGGCCCGTGCCAAATGCAAGTTCGCCCGTTCTTCCCAAGCTATCCGGATGTCGCGCACCTGCTCATGCGTCGTCGGCAGGCCCAAAGCCGCCAGCTTCTTGTTCTCCAGCTCCAGCTCGGATTTCTCGCCCAGACCATACGGGGTATCCGGTCCGATCTCTGTAATCTTCCGCGTCGTCAGCAGAATATGCGCGTGGTGGTTCAAAATATTGCTGTCTCGGTGCGGCGCATGGATCGCAAAATCCACCGCCACGCCGTAACGCTGGGCGAGACCCTGCGCGAAGTCCCGCGTCAGCGCCACCCTCTGTTCGACTGTCAGTTCGTGCGGCAGGGCAATCTCGATCTCGCGGGCGACACGCGCGTCCTTACGTTTCTCCGCCGCCTCCGCCGCGTTCCATAATGCCGAACGCTCGCGTGCCCACTCCGGGCCGGAACCCCGGATCGGCCGGTCGTCCTCAGCCATCCGGTCTCCCGGCAGCACGATTTCGCAATGCTCGACCCCGGAACGCCGGGTAAAATCATGCACCAACCCGTCGCGCGCATTCTCCAACCGCTCGGCCGTGCGATAGGCCGCAGCGGCAACCGCGCTCCGCCCTCCGGACCGTGAAACAGGTTTCACACTTAAATGGTAGATCGCCATCGCACTACTACTCTATCAAGCACTGAGTTGCGCAGCAACTCGTAAGTGCGCCCTTCCATATCTCGCTGACGCTCGATCTCGTCGGGAGGTTTCACGTCTGATGTCGATGGTCGAGGAACTTGATGAGTACCTTTACTGGCTTGAGTATAGTTCTTAAGGTTGTGCCGTGCCAGTGTTTGAACGCCAGATGGTAAGCATGGTGTGCTGGTACTTGAGGCAGGGAGGAACCCGGACACATGGCCCGTAAATCGATCGAGGAACGCCTGGCCCAGCTCGACGCCCAGCGCCAGACCCTGAAAGCCCGGCTCGGCAAACAGGAACGCGCCAGGGATACACGCCGCAAGGTATTGCTCGGCGCCCTCGTCCTGCACCGGCTCGGCGAGGATAACCGCGCGTTCGACAAAACCCTGCGGGAATGGCTGCAACGCGAGCTGCCGGGATTCCTGTCCCGGCCCGATGATAAGGCGCGGTTCGACGATCTGCTGGCCGTACCGGCTTTGCCGGAGACAACACCAGGACAATCCGGTGCAGCCAGCACAGGCCAGGCCGAGCCAACGATGACGGACGGGATATCCGCAACGAACGGGACATAGGGTATGTAACGGCCAGCCAGCCGTCGAACCGCGTTTTGGTTCGCTGATGGCCCCAGACGGCCGAACCGGCTTCTTTCCTCATTGCCGCTTTTGCGGTGGTTTCACCACCCATGCCGGTTGTGCGCCAGAGCGAGCGCAGAGCGGGAGCCGCGTAGCGCGGCCCAAAGGGCCGTCTGGCGCAGACCAAGGCCGTGACATCGCCCGCCGCAAGCGGCGGGCGCGATTACCACTTCGCGCCCATAGGGCGCGTCCGCTGAATTTTGTCGGAGAAGGGTTGATCAGGGCAGTTTCAGATATTTGAATCCTTCAGGTTGGTTTCTTTTTCCAAGGGAAACTCCCTAAGCCCCCCTGCCCTGCCGGGCTTGCATCTGCGCGTACAGGCGAGCCGTGACGATCTCCAGACGGGATTCCGCCACCCTCTCCAGCGCTGCTGCTGCGGCCTCCTGGGACAACCCCATGTCACGGTCCGCCGTGTACTGCGCCAGGGCATCGAGAACAGGCGCGGGTGCCCCCCATGTGCCCGCCTCCGGCACCCTCGGGGCCTCCGGCATGGGCTTAAAACCCTTCCATTCCCCTTCCGGCTGCACCTGGTAGGCATTGGTCTCCTGGCGCAGCTTGAACCGCCCTTCCGCGTCCTGGCCGTCGCTGCACCGCCTGATCCAGCTGATCAGCCCAAGGGCCTTCAACCGCCGCAGCGCCGCCCATAC
>JAKAFK010000182.1 GCA_021817985.1 Pseudomonadota bacterium
GTGAGCGTGACGCAGGTGCTGAGCATGATGGAGACCTCGCATCCGCGACGCGAGATGGTGGATGGACGGAGCGATCTGGTCTTTGACTTTACGGGTAACCCGCATGCGAAGACGCACGGCGTAGCGGAGAATGCGTCAAAGAAGATGTCGGGAACGTTATGGGTGGATGAGCAGGACATGGAGGTTCGGCGCCTGGTGGCGCGGTTTGACGCCAACTTTCATCTGGGGTTCGGACTGTTTTCTGTTGGGAAAGGCAGCAACTTTACCTTTGATCAGAAGCTGGTGAATAACGAGTTGTGGCTCCCGGTGGCTGCACAGGCGCATGTGGTGGCGCATGCGTTCGGGCTGGTCGGATACCGGGCAGATGTGACGATTACCGACAGTGACTACCGGCGATTCCACGTACAGACCATGCAGACTCCGAAGGCGAGCATGGTGCAGTAGGGCCGCGGATCACTGCCTGGTTACTTCGCGCGCGGCTTCGGAGGCATGTCAACGAGGCCGGTGCGCAGGCCGCAGGCAAGCAGGTTCTTGACGGGATGGCCTGGTGGCGGCAGATACGCATAGGCGAAGACGGCTTTGTACTGGCGCTCCCCGGGGTAATTGCAGTGGCTGCAGCTTGGCTCATAGGCGAGGGCCGGGTTGTCGTGTTCGCCTGAGGTCCATTGCACTTTTCCGTGCGCAGGAACGGTGATGTAGTGGGGGTCGGTGGCGGCGGATCGGGGTTGATAGGCGAAGAGCGGGCCGCGCTGATTGATGGCGTCGACGAAGCTGCCGCCGTATCCGCTGGAGGCGCGCCAAAGCCATTTGTTCCCTACCATGGCGTACCAGTGTGCGCTGGAAGGGACTGGTTCAGCGAGGCGAATGGGCCTGGCGGTGTGGTTTTCAATCGTGAACAGATAACCGGGGCCGCTCTCTGTCTGGAGGTCGGCAAGGTAGCTGGCGGAGAAGACAATCTGTTTCGAGCAAAGCGGGACATAAGGGCCCGGCTGACGCGGCACCGCGGCAAAGCCGTCCGCTGCGGAGGCCATGGAGGAAGACAGGACTATGGACGCTACGAGGAGGAGCGCAAATCGGAGGAGACGCAGCATAAGAAGCTTCTGCCTAAAGACATGGGGCAGAGCATGTTGGGATGCGGCGGGTCAGCGCGGGGTTTGCCCGGAGGGAACGACCAGTGATTGCTCGGTGCCAGTTGGCTTGATGACGTGCTCTTCGGTGAGCAGCAACTGGAACTTCGGCGTGTGCCGGATTTTGACGAAGGCCTGATCTTCCATCAACTTCTTATTGTTGTTGAAGCCGGCGATGAACGCGAGGCGCAGGTAGTGAATGGCCGCGTCCTCCATTCCCGCCTGAGCATAGAGTTCAGCAAGCGTGTAGTCGAGCTTGACCTGTTCGCCTTGCGGTCCGACCTCTTGAATGCGCGCCAGTGAGTCGCCGATGAAGACATCGGGATCGATCTTGAACGCTTTGCGATATGCCTTGAGGCCGCGCTTGTAGTCGTGATCGGCGAAGTACGCGGTGCCGAGGTTGCTGTAGAAAGATGCGTTGCGATGGTCGAGATGAATTGCCTTCAAATAGTATTTCTCTGCCTTGTGGTAGTTCTGCTCGCCATAGTAGATGGTGCCCAGGTTGTTGAGCGCCTCGGGATATTTGGGTTTGATTGCCAGGGCCTTCTCATACTGTAACTTGGCGAAATCAAGCGCATACATATGCTGGTAGGCGATGCCAAGCTTGTTGCAGATGACGGCGCTGTTCTGCGGCGCATGCTGATAGGCCTCAATGGCGTCGAGGTAGTGCTGGTGGATCATCAGGAGATCACCGAGCGTCTCGGGACTAATGGAGGTATTGTCGAGCGTTGCGGTGACGCTGTTGGAAGCCGTGTAAGTTACACGCTGCGGCGTCGGATACGTCTGCTGGCCGGGGTTGTATGCCGTATAGGCCGACACGGGTTCGGCGGGACCTTGCAGCCCGGCGGCACACACGGGGGGAGCGCTTGTGGACAGCACAAGGGTAGTACCGAGCAGGAGGAACAGGCTGCGCGGGGCAGCCGCTGGCAATGAAACGAACGTTCGCATTTCAGCCTCCTAAAAGGAAACTTCCGGACCCGGGCGAACGACTGTGCACACTATGATGCGCCCGTTTCCGGAAAAGCGCCAGCAGCCATTTCGATGAAGTGCGGCGGAGGGGTCCATAGTGGGGGCTGGGGATCATCGCTGCTGCCGAAGGTGATCGCTCGCGCCGGATCCATGCCGGTGCTATTCCTCTGTGAGCAAAAGGAATAGGCCCACTCGCACGCATTATTGACGGCGTGAAAGCAGACTGGCCCATGCGGGCGGCAAGGGTGCGCTAGTAGCCGGCGTCTTCGCGGTAGGACAGGTTCTCAAAGCGGGTGTACTTGGAGAAATAGGCGAGGTGGACGGAGCCCGTCGGGCCGTTGCGCTGCTTGGCGATGATGATTTCGGCCTTGCCTTCGGTGTCCGGGTCGGGCTGACCGTTTTCGTCGCGGTTGTAATAGCTTTCGCGATGAATGAAAGCTACGACGTCAGCGTCCTGTTCGATGGAGCCGGATTCGCGCAGG
>JAKAFK010000183.1 GCA_021817985.1 Pseudomonadota bacterium
CTGCCTATGCCTTGCATCGCCACAACGCGGGGTTTTGGTTCGTGGATGCATTGGCGCAGGCTGAGGGCGTGCATTTCACGCGCGAGGCCAAGCTTCAGGGAGAGGCAGCACGAGTCCAGTTCGACGGCCACGGCGTGCGCCTGTTCAAGCCGCTAACGTTCATGAATGCCAGTGGCCGGGCGGTCGTCCGGGCACTGAATTTCTGGCAGATCGAAGCTGAGGAATGCCTGGTAGTGCATGACGACCTGGATCTGCCGCCCGGAACGGCGCGCCTCAAGTTCGGGGGCGGCCATGGAGGCCAGAACGGCATTCGCGACATCATCGCCCAACTCGGCCACGATCGCTTTCATCGTCTTCGCATCGGAATAGGCCATCCTGGACTTCGCGATCAGGTCACCGGTTGGGTCCTTGGTCGTGCCACCCGTTCTGATGAAGAAGCCATCCTGGAGGCCATCGCGCGCGCCATGCAGGTGCTTCCCCTCGCAGTTGCGGGCGATTTCAATGGAGCGATGAAGCGGCTGCATACAGTCGCAGAGCCCGGTACTTGACCGAACCTTTTCCCTATTCAGGAACACCGTCCATGGGTATCCAGTGCGGCATCGTGGGACTCCCCAATGTCGGCAAGTCGACGCTGTTTAATGCATTGACTCGCGCGGGCATTGCTGCAGCCAATTTCCCTTTTTGCACGATTGATCCGAATGTGGGCGTGGTGCCGGTGCCGGATCCACGCTTGGCCCAGTTGGCGGAAATCGTCAAGCCTCAAAAGGTGGTTCCCACGGCGGTGGAATTTGTCGATATCGCGGGACTTGTTGCGGGCGCGTCCAAGGGAGAGGGCTTGGGCAATAAATTCCTAGCCAACATCCGAGAGACAGATGCGATTGCTCACGTGGTTCGCTGCTTCGAGCATCCCGACATCGTGCATGTCGCAGGCCGGGTCGATCCAATTTCCGACATCGAGACGATCGATACGGAGCTGGCTCTTGCGGATTTGGAGACCGTGGAAAAGGCCCAGACGCGTGTCGAACGCGCGGCCAAGGCAAACGACAAGGAGGCCCTGGCGAAGCGCCCGGTGCTGGAAAAAGTGCGTGCGGCCCTAGATGCCGGCAAGTCGGCGCGGTCGGCCGGCCTTGACGCTGGCGAGCGCGCAATGCTTCGCGACCTGTTTCTGCTGACGCTGAAGCCGCTGATGTACATCGCCAACGTGCGGGAGGACGGTTTCGTGGGCAACCCCCATCTCGACGCAGTCCAGGCACATGCTGTCGCTGAGGGGGCAGAGGTGGTTCCGGTCTGCGCTTCGATCGAGGAGGAACTCGGCCAGCTTGACGAGGGTGAGCGGATTGAATTTCTCAGGGAGATGGGTCTAGCCGAGCCGGGTCTCGATCGCGTCGTCCGTGCGGGATACCGCCTCTTGGGCCTCCAGACGTTTTTCACGGCCGGACCCAAGGAAGTGCGGGCCTGGACGGTCCGGAAGGGCGCAACTGCTCCGCAGGCGGCAGGCGTCATCCATACGGATTTCGAGAAGGGCTTCATCCGTGCAGAAACCATCAGCTTCGACGATTTCATCCGATATCGGGGGGAAGCCGGTGCTCGAGAGGCCGGTCGGCTTCGTCTGGAGGGCCGGGACTACGTCGTCCAAGAGGGCGATGTGCTCCATTTCAGGTTCAATGTCTGACGGGGAGGCACGCCGCTGATGGCTCGCGCGGCAGCGGCGCTCAGGAGGGGTCGATGCCTTTGGCCGCCGCCAACGAACGCTCGATCGACGCGAGATCGTCGGGCGTTCCGATGTTGTGCCACCGCCCCGTGAAGTGTTCGCCGCTGATCTCGCTGCTACGCATGGCGCGCCGAAGCAGGGGTGCGAGTCGAAATGCCGGTGGCACACCGCCAGCGACCGGGAGGTCAGGCGCTACGTCTTGCCAGTTCGCGAATAGCGCTGGACGATAGACGCCAATATTGCCGAACGTGAGCCGCGGCGCTGCGTCGGCGTAGAGTTGTCCCTGGCGCAGCGCGAAATCGCCTTCCTGGTGATAGGGGGGATTGTCAACCATGACGAGGTGGGCCACTCCGGCTGGTTGTGTCGGCAATTGCCCGAAATCGAAGTCGGTGAACAGGTCCGCGCTGGCGGCAATGAAGGGGTCGTCACTCCCCAACAGCGACAATGCGTGCAGCATGCCCCCGCCGGTTTCCAGTGGTTTTTCGCCCTCGTAGCTGTAGCGGATCCTTAAGCCGAACCGAGTTCCATCACCCAATAAGGCCGGAAATTGCTCCGCGAGGTACGCCGTGTTGATGACGACGTAGCGCACGCCCGCCGCGGCCAGTCGCTCCAAGTGATAAACGATCAGGGGCTTGCCTGCCAGTCGGACAAGGGGCTTGGGGGTTGTGTCGCTCAGCGGGCGCATTCGTTCGCCACGGCCAGCGGCCAGCAAGAGCGCCCTCACGAGCATGCTTTCGTGAGATCGCGGCCGCGTACGGCCCGCTCGAGCAGCGCCGCGAACCCAGCCAATCCGGGATCGGCCCGAGCCACATCCAGCGCGTAGTCGAGAACGCGCGGCAGATCGGCCAGATAGGCGGTCTTGCCG
>JAKAFK010000087.1 GCA_021817985.1 Pseudomonadota bacterium
CAACCGATTGCAAGGGTGTAGGGCTCCCCGTATCGGGCTCCTTGCGCCGCTTATCGGCCTCGCGCACCGCGTCCGCCTTGGCCGCCGATTCATGGTAAGCCATCATGAAATCGAATTGACGCATGTTCTTGCTGTATTCGGGGTTGCCGTTCGAGAGCTTCGATCGTAGCTGCCCGAGGCGCATCTGCGCTCGTTGGGCCACTGGCTGGACGGCGACCCGCAGGAAATCCTCATAGCCAATCTGCCCAAGCGTTTTCTCGTAGGCCTTCCTGCCATCCTCGTCGTAAAATGAATATTTGTAGCCCGTCAGCAAGCCAAGAAGCTGGGTGAACACGTAGATGAGCGCCAGAACCAGGATGCCAGCATTGTTCGCATCGGAGGAATCGTTCGCGACGGCTTGCTTGGCTCTGTGCTCCGATTGCTGCGCCGCCTGCGCGACCGCCGTGGGCAATGGCATGTTGCCGGCGGTCGCGGAAGACTGCGAAAACATGTTCGAGAAATTCGCACTTCCGGCATCGGGCGATGCGGCCGGGGCCATCGCGCTCTGATCCTGCTGCTTGTTGAAGACGTAATGCCGATAGACGGTCGTACCGATCGCGAAGAGCACGATGAAGGCCACCGCAGCGATGATCCGCCCCTTGCGGCTCTGCATCGATTCAGCCGTCATCGCGTTGATCCGTCTTGCGAGGCGGCCCGATGCCTCCAGCGTCTCATCCTGCTCCTGGTCGTCCTCGGGCCCGATGTGCTTCCCGAAGTTGTTGTACATCGACCCGTCGGCCATCCTAAACCCGCCATGCTGCCGGTAGGAGCCACGCACTTTCGCCAGCAGCGTGTTCGCGTAAAGATCCTCGCCCGCGCCATGGGTGATGATCACGGCCACGCTCGCGATCACCATGGCGATGATCGACCCGGCAATCATCGCTAATGACGGCGTGAGTTCGTTGGAAAGCAGCGGCGCGACCAGCAGACCGGTACCCAGCGCTTCGGCCACCGTCAACAGCGCCAGGATTACCCATACCACGGAGGACATTGGCTTGCGTCCGTTCTGGCCGGTGATTTTCAGATACTCGCGGCTGTTGAAGAATCCGCGGCTACTCGTCTTCGCAACGCTCTCGTCGTAGTAGTCGTACAGCGCGCGCTCGGCCGGCACCACCAGCGTGCGCTCGACATATCCGGCGTTTGGCGAAACCGAAACTGTGGCAAGCCCGGTCCCCTGGTTCATCTTTTTCCACTCGGACATCCGACCCACCACGGGCAGCGCGACCCAGAAGTCCTTGCCGAGCAGGCTCTTTGTGTACTTCGACCACGCAAGGAAGGCTATTCCAAGCAAGACGATGGCCGATATCGTCACGGTCCAGATGTGTTGCAGCATGGCGCTAATCAGATGCATGTTGTTTTTCTCCTCCCGGAATCAACGTTTCACGGACTGCATGGCGAATTGCGGCGTCGCGAGATACTGGTCGCCACGGTTGGCGTAGTACAGATTGCCCGGACCGGCGAACTCTCCGGACGGAACCACGAGATCCAAACACTGCGCGGGCCCATGCAGGAACACGCGATACACTGTCTCCAGACTACCGCGGTAGACGTTGACGTCGGCCTTGGCCACGAAACTGGGCTTCTGATGGATGTTTCCGTGGTAGTTCCTGTAGATGTATACGGTCGGATCGGGAATCGACGCGCCACTATCCAGCGGCACGGTGGCATTGGTGATTGCGACCAGATTGCCTTTGGCGTCCGTCGCCCATGCGGTGCCATAAAAGCCTGGAACGAAATCGCGAGGCGGCAGCGCACGGCCTGTTTCGAGGTTCCTCACGGCAGTTGCCGGACGCGGGCGATCGGTCAGACAGGAGCCGATCAGCACTGGCGCGTCGGCGTGGGCCTCCGACACGATGTGGAACATCGAATGATTGAGCGGAGCGCCGAGGTCAATGGTTTTTCCCGTCGATCGGATCGGACCTCCGCCGAAGTTGTAGCCGGATACGAATACCGCGTGACGGAGATGTTTCTCTCTGGCGATCCTGCGGATCCTCTCGCGCTTCGCATACGACACTCCCGCAACACGCGTCGGCCGGCCCGGCCGTTTCCAGCCGGGCCGTTTGCGCGCAGTCACCGTGGCGGCTCCTTCGGTGCTGCCGGCAGCGGAAGCCGCCACGGTGGGCATTTTCGACAGCCCGTAGTCGATGGGATTGACTGTCCGCCCGCGCAAATAATGTTGTAGATCGCTCTTGGTCGGCACATCGACGAACTGCACGCGATTATTGGCTTCGCGCCCTTGCGCGGTCGCATTGGACGCGATCGGAAGAGCGTCTCCTGCCCCTTGATAGAAGATATTGGCCGCCGGCACGCCGTTCCGCGCGAACACCTGGGCGACAGCCCTGGCACGCGCTTGCGACAGTTTCGCGAGATCGGCGCCACTTGCCGCATCCTGGGCGTCCGTATGCCCGACGATCAGCACCACGTGCTCTTTCGCCTGGGCGCGCTGCGGCGGCGTCGCATTGGCCGGAAGGGTCTGCGCGATCGTGCCCGGGGTATACTGTCCCGCGATCTGGGCGAGGTAGGTGCGCGCCTGCGGAGTGAGAGTTGCGGTGCCAGGCTGGAATTCGTCGCCCCGGTTCTGCAACTGCACGTCGAGGCCGATCGCCGTGCTGGGATTCGTGCCTTGCAGTCCGAGTTTTCCTGGGGTGATCGTCGCACTCACCAGGCGCAGATGATTGGCTTGCGCGATCTTGTAGAGCTTGCACCGCCGCGCATCCATCAAGTGCCCGACAAGGAATCCGCCGCCCGCGCCGACAGCCGCGCCAACGATGGCGCCCTTGGCCCCATGATTGAGATAGCCGATGACGCCGCCAGCGATTGCGCCGACGGTCATGGCAATATTTCTGTCATTGTTGGAGCAGGGATTCGGACTATCGTAGATGCTCTTGAATCCGTGGGTAATCCGGTGCCCGAGACCAGCCATCGCCTGCGAGGGCTGAAGCTGACCGGTCTGCGGGTTGACGGCGCAGCCGGAGAGTGCCATCACGAGCGCTGTCCCGACTGCAATGGATGAATTGATTCTTGGGCGTTGCAATCGCTTCATTGTGAGTATCCCTTTCTTTTTGTTGGCGCTTGCCCGAAACGGCCTGGATATGGACCCTGCCGTTCCGCGCAACCGGAAGCCATCACACGTCAAACAGATCCGTACATCGTCTTTACGGAATCTTATTCCTCTGGATTCATCGGCGCTATGGCAGTTGGCCCATCTGGCTACGTCATTTCCTCATCGTATGCCCGGATCGCAAGGCCTTGCCATGCTTGTGCGCTACTTCCCCAACATCTTGTCGATGTAGAGCTCCGCTTCTATCCAGTCCTGTACCGAATCGCCGGCAAACCCGCGCGTCTCGGCGCGATAGTAAGCGGCCTCGGCAATCATCTGGTAACGCCGCTCCGCCGTAACCTTCATCTGCCTGGCATGGGGCGCTGGTCCATCGTTGCCTGGTGCCGCGTTCCGCGTTCCCCGCGCAGTCTTGGCACCGCCCCGGCCTTTTTGATCTGCCGCCGGGCGCGATGCCGTCTGCGCCGCGGGCGCCGCCCTGACCTTCGGTTGCGGGGTCTTGGCCGACGTCCCCGCCGCCTTGGGTGAGGCCGCTTTCTTTGCTATGGCCGTCTTGCTTCCTTTCGACACAGGCATGGCTATCCTCCCAAAAGATGAAACACGCGCGCTCACGTCTCCCGCTCAGCGGGTCCCTGTTTTTGTTCCTTCCGGTCAATGCCGGCATTCAAGGTCCTGGCGCACCGAAAATCCGGTGTGTTAAGGCCCGGATGTCTTCCGCCTCGGCGGCCATCTTCTCTTCGGCGGCAACAACGATGTCATCTCCGTACTTCGCTTGCAGCACCTTCCGGAGCGCTCCATAAAACGTCTCCCCGTAAACGGGATCGCGATCCGAATAGTCGATACGCCACATGCCGCCCCCGCGTTCCACTCGGATCGGGCCAAGGCACGCGGCCAGGAACTCGATGGCTTGTTCTTCAGTCATCATATGCCTCTTGCCGGCCTCAGACGATCTACCTGGGTGGATCAAACACCGTTTCGACATTCGCCTGAGTTACCAGTACTGCTTATCGCTTAACTCGCGATCAAGTTCTTCAGTGTCCCTTAATTCCGGCCGGTTAGCTTTAAGCCATTCAAAAAAGGCTATCATATGCTCCGACAGCTCCCCAGTGACAAGCCCTGCGTGGCATATAGCACGAGCAATCGCAGAAATTGCTTCGGTTTGAAGGTCAAACTCGGTCGGTTCTTCAATGTCCCCTACCTTGTGCTTGAAGAAATTCCGGGCCCGGTTCACAGCTTCATCGTTAACTTGCTTAGGCGTCAAAGCGGGCGCGAACTTGTCCCTCAAAATGCCTTTGATTACATCGGTGGGCGTATTGATGCCAGCGTCTTTCAGTGCCTCCCCGAATATGCACTCCGCTGCGCATGCGAGCGTGACACTCGCAACAAAATCCTTTTCATTCATGAACAGCAACACAGCCCGGTCCAACTGAGAAAGGGCCACCTGCTTTTGACAAAGCACGACGACGTTGGCGGGATCTGTTTCAGGGATTTTCATCAAGCCGCGGCACAATATAGGTGAGACAGGTCAAGCCGTCGGGAGGCAATCCGGTGGGCGGCATGACGCGCTCGAAGATATGATCTATGGTCACACAACGACGATTACCTTTCCGAACGGCGTCAGCGAAAGCCCTGCCAGCTTCAGGTGCTGCAGCGCGAACGGGATCCCGATGATGGTGATGGTGCAAAGCAGCGCGCTGACGAGATGCCCGAGCGCCAGCCACCACCCAAAGAACACGGCCCATATCACATTGCCCAGCAATCCCAAGGTCGCGCCCCCGGCGCCGGCAGGCTTATCCACGATTTGACGGCCGAACGGCCAGAAAGAGAACATGCCGATGCGAAAGGACGCGATGGAAAGCGGGATCCCAACGATGGTGATCGCGCACAGCAGTGCCGCAAACCACCATCCCATGCCCATGACGAACCCACCGAAGACAAACCAGATCACATTTCCCAAAAGCCGCATCTTGACGCTCCCTTTGTTGGTATTTTCCGCAGCGGCGCGACCCCGCCCTTCAGTCACCGAAGAATGAATTCCTCGAGATCGCCAATATCTCGAATCAACGCCAGTACCGCCTCGCTGTCTGTTTCGTATTCCTGCACAACGAAGGAGGGATAGTCCTCCCGTCGGTAGCGCCAGGATCTTCCATTGGTGGCGACCGCGCCGACGCGGCGGCCTCGATAGGTTATGCCGATCTCGGAATAGTCCTGGATTGCTGACGCAAGCGCGCGCATCTGTTCCGGGATAGATCTCGAAGGGTCGATGTCGAGGAATGCGTGCGAGGCAACCATCTTGCTCTTTCCTGTCATGCCGTTCAATCAGACTTGAATGTAGACTGCACCGCGCGCCGAAGGTCAAAGAAGTCCAAAACGCCTGAGCGCTTCTGCCCTCAACCACGCCCTGAAAACATCAAAAGCGACGCCCGCCCCCGGTTTGAGGAATTTTTCTTTTGCCGCCGCCCAAACCGTCTCATCCTTCATGGAGCCCAGAAAATCATGACCTTCCCAAGTAACCCTAAAAATGACGATGCCGTGCAGCCCATCCATACCCCGGAGCACTCTTCCATCGAGCAATCCGGCGTCAACCAGAAGAGCCAAGTGCTCGTTGACGTTGCACAGATCATATTCCCCAGGGAATTCCACGGAACCAGGAGGTGCATCGGCGGGCCAGTTTTCGACTTCTCGTAGAATTTTCCTGATTAGCTCGAAGTCCCTCTTCATCTTGTCGTATCTCCGGCGCTTGATTTACGCGAACCCTTTCCGCTTCTACTTTTCATGGCGCTTAACATCAATGAGCCACAGCATAAGAAGGAGACCTGCTGCATAACCCGACGCAAGCATGCGTACAGGGTGCGCTGACGCCAGTCCACTACCCAGGAGTGCAATGGCAATTGTCCATAGAAAAGCATAACGCAGAGGATGCATACTAGTCAGGAACCGCCACCTCGACTGATCGTAGGCTCCAGCCATCTTCTTCCGCTTTCGTGTCAACCAGGCTGACACGATCATGCGGCCAAACGTCTGCCAAAGCAGCAATGCGATCAACATCCCCGTCATGGTTTCGGCCCGCCTGTTGTGGTCGACCATCGGCGATGTCGAACCGAAAATACAAGAGAAGAGACTACAGATGACGCCGGCAAACAGCGCCCCGCTCATTCCCCAGTAGATCTCGTATACTGCGGTGTCGGATTTCGTATCCCTTTTGGATGTGCCGTACATGACGTTGCGCACCATGGTGTGTTTCCAGTCACAGGACCGCAGCACACGCGGGATATTTCATCGGTCGGCAGCCGAGTTCCGAGAGCGACGCGGTGAGCATCGCGCGCCCCTCCCGAATTAGTGTCGCAATCGGCTTGCCCATCAGGCGCTCACACGTCTCGGCCGACACTGGTTTGTCGTCGTAGATGTCCCGGCTGGAGTCCATGCGGTCGGCCATGAAATTCGACACCCCTTCAAACGTCGGAACGTTTTCCCAAGCAGCATCGTCTTCGGCCTGAGTGACAAACCCAGCGCCGCCCAGCGTTACGATCTCGCCCATCGAATCGTCAAAGAAGACCAGTTGGATGAATCCGGCGCACTTCTCGCTTTTCATGATGCCCCCTTTCCGTTATCTAGCCGCACCTTCCAATTAGCCATAAATACCGCCGATGAGCCCAAAAGCGATACCGATAATAATGTTGGCATATACGGCGATGGTTACAAATGCGTTATCCCACCCGATGCTCTGTGCATACACCCCTCCGAGGTACGCAAAGACCCCCCATCCAGTGCCTAATATCGCAGCGGTTACCTTTGCCTCCGCCTTCTTTTTATCCTGATCCGACACGTTATTGGCCATTTTTTCGATCCTTTCCGTCAGCAACTCACACCGGCATCGCGAAGAAGACCGATGCCTTCTTCAGTATCCAGCGGAACTGTTTCTTCGTAGTAGTCGGTGTTTTCCACCACCATCCGCACGCCGCCTTTGGGAAACTGCTTGTTGGCGGGAACAACTTCAATGACGGCCATGTCTTCGGCCAGGACAGTATCGTTGTCAACGATATGCTCGCTGCCGTAGCGCATCGAGCCGATAGACATCCGCTTGGTCAGAAAAACCCCTTCTTGCCCCGCATACGTGGTTTCCACGAAACCAGCCTCTTTCAGTTTTTGAGCGTTCATATTCTTGTTCCAGGTTCCATTTCCGTTAATTGTTGAACTTCACTGAGACAGCGTCACCGTACTGAATACCTGAAACCTTGGGCGCCAAAATCTCAATTACATTGCTGGGTTGCGGGTGGCGCGACACGAAGCCTTCTGGGTAAATCTTGCGATACGACCAGCCTAAGTATTCGGCGCCCTCGAAGTAAACTTTCAAGGCATGAAGACGGAAGTGCGTGGGTTTATCTGGGGACCGCCAGTCCAATACGAAATCGAATTCGAACTGACTGGGGTACGGCACGTCGGTACAGTCCAACGCGATGTTGAGTGTGCCTGCGTACAACTCGTCAACAGGCACACCATGCCTTGCCATCAAGGGAAGCTGGCGCGCAACGCTACCGCCCGGCCAAGGACAATCGGCTGCCATCCCGGACGCTACTCGATGCCCTTGAATTAAAGTGCCCTGCATGGCCTTATTGTCCAATTCCGATTAGAGACAAAGCTGCCCGGTGAGCTTGCGACCGGCTTCAGTTGCTTGCCACTGACCGACCTGCTTGAGACCGTGGTCCTCGATCTGTTCAACCAACCCCATGCGCTGTAGCGCGAACAGGGTGTCCACGTTGCAGATCCGCTTGCCGTTGACGTGGATCGCCATGCCGGCACCGGGCTCCGACTTCCAGCCATAGCCGAGCCATTTCATGACTCGACGCTGCGCTTCTGAGAGTTTCACTTGGTCCATGTTCTCAGTCCCCTTTCCGATTACGCCCTGAACCGCTTGTCGAACCGTGTCAGCCAGGCTGCTGTGATCATGGGGCCGAGCAGCAGCCAAAGCACGTTGGCAATCATCAGCGCCACAGTGATCGTGGTCCACCAGTTCGCGTTGACCAGCGGCGCGCCTGACAAATAGATACCGCCAGCAAATATATCGGCGAGGATGAGAAAACCCAATGCCCACGTCCCCTTCCACCACGCATGGTCGACAACATTGTTAAATTGCGCATCCCTCTCCGCATCCCTCTTCGCATCAATCACTGGCTGCCAATATGCATGGTTCTTAGGACTTGGTGTATCGCTCATGGTAGGCACTCCGTTTCCGATTAGATTTCGTCGTCTGCCAACGGAGACGCCTCTGGGGTAGACAGGCAAATCAGCAGCCACGCGATCTGCCCGCTCACGTTCGACTTGGCGACCCGTGCGGATATAGCCAGTCAGCCTAAACTTGTGGCGCACCGGCCGACCATCGCTTGTCCAGCCGTTAAAGCCCCAGTCACCACCGCGCGCATGCCCCTCTGCTAGGAGCAGGTCGCTCACCTGTTTCAGGATCGATTCAAGCCGCGCACGAGTTTCTGTTGTTGATGCTATCGTGGCGCCACATGTATGCGGTTGGACCCTGTGGTGGGTGCCTATGGTGGCCAGTAAGCCTCAGCCAAACTCCCCGCCAAACGCATACATGTGGTGCCGTCAACTTCCTTTCAGATCAATCAATTCCATCGTCGAAGACATAGGCGTCGTGTCCGTCGCCCAGTTCGCGAGTCGCAATATTCTCAGCCAGTGCGCGAGAGGAGAACGAAGCGGCGCAGAACATGTCTTCTGTCCAACTTTGCTCGTCATCCGAAAGAAAAACACGCTCAACAGGTCGATAAATGTAGTAACTCATGCCTGATCTCCTGCCTCTAACCTCGATAATTGCATTCTGCGCGTTTATATAAACATTGTCAAGTCCGTTTCTTCCTGAGCCGGATGGCGGATTCCTGCAGCGCCTTTCGGATGACGCCGCTCTGTGTCTCTGCGAACCCGGTGTCAATCAGGGCTTTGAGACAGGCATGGCTTTCGGCGTCCAGGTCGACCACGACCCGCTTTCCTTTCTGCTCCACCAACTTGCCCAGGTACGCTTTCTGGCGCTTCGTGGGGGCTTTAGGCCGCTTGGGGGCCTTGGGTATCTTCGGCTGCTCTACCATTAGAGCACCCCCCGCAGCGCTTCCTCGATCATATGCTCGGTGCAGACCAGGTACGCGCCCGTGATGTCGATGTCCTCGTGGCCCAAAAGAATGCGCACATCCTCAGAGCTTACGCCTTTCGCCAGGAGACCGGACGCAAATGTGCGCCGCCCGGTGTGGCTGCTCGCCCCGGGCAGTCCTGCCTTGTCATACAAGCGCCTGAAGTGATGTTCAAGCCCGTCCGCCGCGACGTATTCCACGACTACGCCCGTCTCCAGCTCGCGTGGTTTCTTGGACAGCGAATATCCAGCGTTGTGGGTGGAGTAGAAGAGTGGCATGTCGGGGTAGAGCCCACGATATGCCTCTTCGTCACTGATGCCACAGCCGCGCGTGTGCCGCGACTCAATATAGCGGTCCAGCGCAGCCAGGACCTTGTCGTTCGAAAAATAGGCGGGCCTCGGCTTGCCTGTCCAGGTTCTTGGGAAAACGAGGGATTGGATACTTTGCCAAGATTTCAATATGCGGTAGTTGTTTATGTAAACATTCTACACCCAATCCTTGCCAATACTGCAATTATCGAAAACCGCACGGCTCAATACGAGGGGTCCTGCTCCAAAACCACAACGCCTCACTTTACCGGACACCCGGATCCGCAGTTCCGACAATAGTCGGACGACGACTATAGTCTGAATCGCTAGCATTGGCGGCTCATTGCAAAAGCCGCCATGACGATCAAGAAGAAAAACGACCACAACGAGGCCTTCGGCCGCGCGCTGCGCGAGCTGCGCCGGAGCAAAGGACTGTCCCAGGAGGACCTGGGATTCGAGGCTCGCCGCGACCGGACCTACATCTCCCTCCTCGAGCTCGGGCAGCGCTCCCCCACCCTCGATACATGCATCGCGCTATGCGGCGCCCTGGGCGTGTCCCTGACTGAACTGGCTTCGCGGATCGAGCGGGAAATGTCGGATGAAGCCTGACGCCACCCTGCGCGAGGCCCTGGCCGAATATCGCGACAAGGTGTCGATCCTCAAGAAGGGCTACGAACAGGAAAAGTACCGCATCGAGCAAATCTGCCGCTCCTTCCTGGGCGGCAAGGAAGTGCGATCGGTCACCTCGGTCGACATCGCCACCTACCGCGACCAGCGCCTGCAGACGGTCAACACGAAGACCCAGCGCCCGCTGTCGAGCGCCACCGTCCGCCTGGAGATGTCCTTGCTGTCGAGCTTCATGGACATTGCCCGAATCGAGTGGGGCATCGCCGAGGCGAACCCGGTCACCAACGTGCGCAAGCCCAAGATCCCGCCCGGGCGCGATCGCCGCCTGACGGCGCGCGAGGAACGGCTGATCATGCGCTATTGCCATGGGCACGCGAACCCGCAGTTGTACTCCATCGTCGTCGTGGCCATTCAAACCGCCATGCGGCAAGGCGAGATTCTCGGGCTGCGCTGGGAACACCTGAACCTCAAAGTGCGCATCGCGCACCTGCCCGAAACGAAAAACGGCTCCAAACGGGACGTGCCCCTGTCGGTCGCGGCGCGCGACGCGCTGATCCGGCTCGGCGTCCGGACGTCCGGCCCCGTATTCGGCTACTCGAAGAACGGCCTGAAAAGCACCTGGCGGTTCATGCTGCAGAAGCTCGGCATCAAGGATCTGCACTTTCATGATCTCCGGCACGAAGCGGTGTCCCGCCTGTTCGAATTGGGCTCGCTGGACATGATGGAGGTAGCCGCGATCTCTGGACACAAAAGCCTCTCCATGCTCAAGCGGTACACGCACCTCCGGGCCCAGCGGCTCGTGTCGAAGCTGGAAGGACACAAGCACAAGGGACGGCAGCACATCCTCGACCACCTGGTCCCCTACCCCGCCCATGTCACCCAGCGTGATGAGACGGTGCGGGTAAAGATCCTGGATTTCGATGACCTGGCGGTCGACGGCGATAGCCGCGGCGAGGCGATTTCGCGCGCCCAAGACCATTTGCTTCGGCGAATCATGAAGCACATCAAAGAGGCCGAGCCTGTTCCGCCACCGGATCAGTACCTCGAACAGGTCGACGAGCACGACATCGTGATGATCGATCCGCTCGCGATGCATTCGCCGGCGGAGCCGGCTTGACACAATTTTCTCGCGAAGATGTCAAGGTTGAGGAGGAGGAAATGGCGTCGTGGAGGAGTTGATGGCAGTTTCGCCACGTCGTTATGAGAGGTTAATGTCGTGGTCTCGCGTTGACCACCTTGCCAATCCGGGGCTTGGCAGAAACAAGCGCCGGATTGGAAAACGCCGGTCACCTATGATGACAGCACATCAAACGCATCCGCGACGATTACTACGGGTGTCTATAAGTATTGTGCCATCTCGATGGCCGGGGGGAATGCGGATGGCGGCTATAATCGGTGCATGCTATATCCGAATGGGGATGGGACATGGACGATTAACAATGCTGCCGCTACTGCGGGCGGGTGGAATCCATGTACCGCAATGTGCTTTAACTAGCTTGCCAATCCGGGGCTTGGCGAACCAGCCCATCTACTCCAGCGCAAGGGACACTTTGTGGGCACTACACGACCGGTGCTGGCTACTATTATCCCTGTGAAGGCTACAACCCGGCATCGGGGTGTC
>JAKAFK010000184.1 GCA_021817985.1 Pseudomonadota bacterium
CGCAGACCGCCGCGCCCGCAGCGCCCACCATTCTCGTGCCTTGAATGCCCATGCCCACACCGCACGCCCTCCCCGATCTCGCCCTGGTCAGCGCCATGCTGCGCAACGCCGCACGCGCCGAAATCCTGCCCCGCGCCCAGTCGCCCGACCCACGCCTGAAGGCCGACGGCACCTGGGTCACCGACGCCGATCTGGCCATGCAAACCCGTGTGCAACACGAACTCGCCGCCCTCTGGCCGCACATTCCCTTGCTGGGCGAAGAAATGACCGCCGAGGCGCAACAGCAACTCATGGCAAAAGAAGCCGCCTCGCCAGACGGCCCCGGCCTGTGGGTGCTCGACCCGCTTGACGGCACCAGCAACTTCTCCGCCGGCCTGCCGGTGTTTGGCCCCTCGCTGGCGTGGATACAGGGCGGCCGGGTTCGGCTGGGCGTCGTCGTCGATGTGATGCGCGACGAAGTCTTCAGCGCCGCCCTGAGCGCCGGCGCATTTCTCAACGGCCAGCCCTTGCGCGTACCCGCCACACAAGTGCCGCTATCCAAAACCATCGCCTGCATCGACTTCAAGCGGCTTTCAGCCCCGCTGGCCACGCAGTTGGCAATGCGCCCACCCTATAGCTCACAACGCTCCATCGGCTCTGTGGCACTCGACTGGTGCTGGGTCGCCGCAGGCCGCTTCCACCTCTACCTGCACGGCAGCCAGGGCCTATGGGACTACGCCGCAGGCAGCCTCATCCTCAGCGAGGCCGGCGGCCACGGTCAGACCTTGGCGGGCGAGTCTGTGTTCAACAACAGCCTGGAAAAACGCTCGGCCGTGTGCGCGGGTGACGCCGGACTTTTCGCCCAATGGACCCAGTGGCTGGCCGCAAGCGACGCTCCACCTCGCTGAACGTCCCCGAAATCCCACGCGACTCTTGCCATAATGCCCTGCAACGCAAGAAAAGCCATTGCCGGGTTTGGCCGCTTTTTATTCGTTTGCAAATCTACGGAAAGATATGACAAACCATTGATGTGGTTGCCATTTTTAACAGATATCAAGGATATAATATCCAGCAATTTCCAGCTTACCCAACATGATCTGCTGGATATATCACGTTAAGCCTCAAACTCAACCACCCTGGTATGCCCTACGATCTTGAATCACGTCTCGTTGTCGGCGTAGCGTCAAGTGCCGTCTTTGACCTTCGAGAATCTGACGAGGTCTTTCGCCGCGAAGGCGAAGAGCGGTATCGAAAGTACCAGGAGGACAACCTCGATGTCCCACTCGCGAAGGGCATTGCCTTTTCATTCGTGAGGCGGCTGTTGAGCCTAAACGATCTCAGCGCTGATCCAAAGAACGATCCATTGGTCGAAGTCATCCTGCTGTCGCGTAACGATCCCGACACCGGGATGAGGGTCATGAAGTCAATCGCGCATCACGGCCTGCCGATGACCCGAGCAATCTTCATGCAGGGTACGGCTCCCTATGCATACATCCCGGCCCTCAGCATCTCACTCTTCCTGTCAGGGAGCGCCACAGATGTCCGGGCGGCAATTGAGGCTGACTTTCCTGCTGGTCAGGTACTTGACTCTGCGATCGTCGATGACGAGAAAGACACTGGCTTAAGGATCGCGTTCGACTTTGACGGCGTGCTCGCTGACGACGAATCCGAGTCCGTGATGCAGAAGACGAAAGACCTCGGCAAGTTTCACGAGCATGAGGTAAAGAATATGATGCAGCCGCATGGTCCCGGACCACTGCAGAAGTTCCTTGTTCGCATTGCTCACATTCAATCGGCAGAAGAGGCTAAGCGGAAGACCGATGACTCATACAAGAATCGTCTACGTGTATCGCTAGTCACCGCGAGAAACGCACCCTCACACGAACGGGCGCTGAACACTCTCAAGAGTTGGGGCGTCATGCCAAACGACGCGTTCTTTCTGGGTGGCATCGAGAAGAAGCGTGTGCTGGAGGTTCTCAAACCACACATCTTCTTTGACGATCAGTCTGGTCAGTTGGCAGGCGCCGCAACAGTTGTTCCGTCGGTACACATTCCGTTCGGAATCACCAACGCCAAGCGCGCGGATTGAGGCCTAACCCCTCGCTCGACCTCGCTCCCTTCGGTCGCTGGACGCAGCGCGATAAAGCCGCGCAGCGCGGGTCGGCTCTACGTTAGAGCGCTCATGAAACTACGCCCGGTCTTAGTCAGAGATGCAGAAGCAATCAACGAATTGGGTCAGATCTAGCTGCATCGCACCCGCGCGATGACTCGCCCAGTCTTCACTGCCCCAGCGCCGCGCCAAAGACTTTGCTTAGGAGCTTGCTCCCGGTGCCCACGGGGTCGGTGCGGATGGCTTTTTCTTGCTCGCCGATGGCTTGGTACAGGCGCTTGAGCGCCTCTTGGGTGACGTACTGCTGAATGCTGGCCTGATCGGCCTTGACGAGGCCGAACTGCGCGGCCTGCCCGGCGAAGCGGTTGTAGGTCTGGGCGAGGCCGACCTTGTCGGTGGCCTTGGCGACGATGGGCAGGAATTTTTGCGTCAGGGGTGCTTCGGTCTTGCGTTTGAAGTAAT
>JAKAFK010000088.1 GCA_021817985.1 Pseudomonadota bacterium
TATAGCGCAGGTTGATGAGCCAGCATATCGTCGGGCTTGCGCAGTATGCGAAGCGGCTCGCGGCTGCCTACGCGCACGGGCACCACGCCTTCCTCGACTTGCGTCGCTATCCCCTGGCTGGGGCGAAGACCATCAACCGCTACACGTACCGCATCGAGCTCTATGGCAAGTACCCGCAGTTCAAGTATTGGCTCGCCATGCCGTTCTTTGCGCCGGTGCCATGGGAGGTGGATCATTTCTATGCCCAGCCGGGGATGGCGAGCCGCAACCTGACGCTGGATTGGTTTCCGGTCGGCACGGGTCCCTACATGTTGACCGTCAATGATCCGAATCGGCGGATGGTGCTGGTGCGCAATCCCAATTTCCATCGCGAAACGTATCCGACCCGCGGGGCACCGGGCGATGCCAAGGCGGGGCTCTTGAAGGACGCCGGCCGCCGCCTGCCGTTCATCGACAAAGTGGTCTTCAGCCTGGAAAAGGAACAGATTCCGTACTGGAACAAGTTCCTGCAGGGCTACTACGATGCCTCCGGAATCGGCCCGGACAACTTCGACCAGGCGATCCGCGTGGGCGCCAACGGGAGCGCAGGGCTCACGTCGGCGATGCGCAAGCGGGGGATCCGGCTGCAAAAGAGCATACAGACCTCCATCATGTACATGGGGTTCAACATGCTCGACCCGGTGGTGGGCGGCTATTCGCAACGGGCGCGGGACCTGCGGCAGGCCATCTCCATCGCCATCAACTACGAAGCCTACATCGCGATTTTCCTGAACGGGCGCGGCATTCCCGCGCAAGGGCCGATTCCCCCGGGCATCTTCGGCTACGTTCCCGGTTCGGCGGGCATCGATCCCTATGTCTACGACTGGGTCGACGGGCGGGCGCAGCGCAAGCCGATCGCCGAGGCGCGGCGCCTGCTGGCCGAGGCGGGCTACCCTGACGGTCGCGATGAAAAGACCGGCAAGCCCTTGCTGCTCTACCTCGACACGGTGGCGACCGGGCCGAGCGATGCGGCGCGGCTGGACTGGCTGCGCGCCGAATTTCGCAAGCTCGACATTCAGCTTGTCGTGCGGTCCACGGACTATAACCGGTTCCAGGACAAGATGCGCAAGGGCCATGACCAGATCTTCGAATGGGGCTGGAACGCCGATTATCCCGATCCGGAGAATTTCCTTTTCCTCCTGTACGGGCCCAACCGCGAAGTGGGCAAGAACGGAGAGAATGCGGCCAACTACGAGAATCCCGAATACGACCGGCTGTTCGAAGCCATGCGCGACATGGACGATACCCCCGCGCGCCAGGCGATCATCGAGCGCATGGTCCGCATCGCGCAAAAGGATGCGCCCTGGATATGGGGCTTCTACCCGGTCCAGTACACCCTCTACCATTCGTGGTACCACAACGCGAAGGTGAATCTCATGGCGAACAATACGCTCAAGTACCTGCGCATCGATCCCGTGGCGCGCGAGCGTGCCCGCGACCGCTGGAACCGGCCGAAGATCTGGCCCTTGGGGGTCCTGGCGGGGGTTTTCGTGGCCGGCATCCTGCCGGTCGTCGTGGGCTACCGGCGCAGGGAGCGCCGCGTGGCCCGTCCCCCCGAACGCGAGGGACGGCCATGAGCGCCTATATCCTGCGTCGCATCCTCTATGCGATCCCGATCCTCATCGGGGTGAACCTGCTGACCTTCACGTTGTTCTTCGTGGTGAACTCGCCCGACGACATGGCGCGGGCCCATTTGGGGACAAAATATGTCACGCCGGCGATGATTCAGGCATGGAAACGCGAGCACGGCTACGACAAGCCCCTGCTCTATAATCCGTCGGCGTCGGGGGTGGGCCGCTTGACCGATACGATCTTCTTCACCCAGTCGGTCGACATGTTTGCCTTCCACTTCGGCCGCTCCGACGACGGGCGCGATATCGGTCGCGACATCCGGGCGCGCATGTGGCCCAGCCTGGAGATTCAGCTGCCGGTGTTCGTGATCGGACTCGCCGCCAATATTACCTTTGCCCTGCTCACGGTGTTTTTTCGGGCGACCTACCTGGACCTGGCCGGGACCGTGCTGAGTGTCGCACTCATGTCCATTTCCGGACTCTTCTACATCATCGCGGGCCAGTATCTGTTCGCCATCGTCCTGCGTCTCGTTCCGATTTCAGGGTATGCCGGCGGGGTGGAAAGCCTCAAGTTCGTCGCGCTGCCCATAGCCATCGGGGTCGTCGCCGGAGTGGGCAGCGGCACACGCTGGTACCGCACCCTGTTCCTGGAGGAGTCCGGCAAGGACTATGTCCGCACGGCACGCGCCAAGGGCCTGTCGGATGTGCAGGTCCTCTTCCGCCACGTGCTCAAGAACGGCATGATCCCCATCCTGACCGGGGCGGTCGTCGTGATCCCGACGCTCTTCATGGGCAGCCTCATCATGGAGTCCTTCTTCGGCATCCCCGGGCTGGGCAGCTACACGATCGACGCGATTCAGTCGCAGGATTTCGGGATCGTGCGCGCCATGGTCTTTCTGGGGTCCGTCTTGTACATCGTCGGGCTCCTGCTGACGGACCTCTCTTATACGCTGTTCGATCCGAGGGTGCGATTCTGATCCGCTTGCCGCTCAGCTTTTCCTTCTGGGGACACGCCTGGTCCGTCGAATGGGTCGTGCTGTGGACGGATGCGCTGCTCTACGTCCTGATCGTCGCGGCGCTCCTTCTCGGCCTGTATATTCGGCGCCACCCCCCCTTGCTGGGACCCTGGTCGCGGGTGGCGCGCAGCCCGATGGCCATGGGCGCGGCCGTGATCCTCGCGGCCTATGCCGCCATCGGGCTGCTGGACTCGGTCCACGTGCGGCTGCCGATCGCTCCGCTGAAAGGAAGCACCGTTCACTATTACTCGCCGGAACTCCTGAGCGTCTTCGATCTGATCGCAGGGCCTTTGCGGACGCATACCGAATACAGCTACTCCGCGCCCTTCGCCACCCGCCTTTACACTCAGGAGACCGTGCGCCTGCCTGGCGGGCAGACGCGGCGGGAGTACCCCAGGCTCAAGTATGGGGGCGCGGGGCTCAAGAGCGCCGCCGACCTCGGCCGCGACGTGCGCGCGCGGGTCGCGCGCGCGCTCGCCGAGGCAGGGGCCGCATGGCTGGCGGCGGCTGCCGCGCTGACCTGGGGACTCGCGCGTCGCCACCGCTGTTCCGTCCCGCAAATGGCGCGCAGGTGCCTGCGCGGAGATACCGAAGTGCCCTGGCGCACGATCGGCCTGACCTTCGGCGTCGTGCTGGCCCTCGGATGGTCGGCCATCGCGTTGTGCACCCATTATCACATCCTTGGGACCGACGAGGTGGGACGGGACGTGTTCTACCTCTCGCTCAAGAGCATCCGCACCGGGCTTGTCATCGGCACCGTGACCACGCTGGTCATGCTCCCTTTCGCCCTGGCGCTCGGCATCTCGGCGGGCTACTTCAGGGGCTGGGTGGATGATGTCGTGCAATATGTCTACACCACGCTGAACTCCATTCCCGGCGTCCTTTTGATTGCGGCATCCGTGCTGATTCTTCAGTCCTACATGGATCGGAATGCGGGGCTTTATGATACGGTGGCCGCCCGGGCGGACATGCGCCTGCTGTTTCTGTGCCTGATCCTGGGCATCACCAGCTGGACAGGGCTGTGCCGCCTGCTGCGGGGGGAAACGCTCAAGCTGTGCGAGGCGGATTACATTCAGGCGGCGAAGGCTTTTGGCGTCAGCCACGGGCGCATCATCACGCGCCATGTTCTGCCCAATGTGATGCATATCGTGCTGATCTCGGTGGTGCTCGATTTCAGCTCGCTGGTCCTCGCCGAAGCCGTCCTGTCTTATGTCGGTGTGGGGGTCGATCCCAGCATGATCAGCTGGGGCAACATGATCAACTCGGCGCGCCTCGAGATGGCGCGGCAGCCGGTGGTCTGGTGGCCGCTCGCCTCGGCTTTCGTCTTCATGTTCGCGCTGGTGCTGTCGGCGAACCTGTTCGCCGACGTCGTGCGTGACGCGTTCGATCCCCGGACCAAGGGAAGAGGGGGGGAACGGTGAGCCAAGATCCCCTGCTCGAGGTCGAGCATCTGACGACGATCGTCCACGCCGATGGCGGAAAGGTGCATGCCGTCGACGACGTCAGCTTCTCGATCGGGCGCAACGAGACCTTCGCCCTGGTCGGTGAGTCGGGCTGCGGCAAGTCGCTCACGGCGCTCTCGCTCATGCGCCTTCTTCCGGACGCGGCCGAGATCCGGTCCGGTTCCGTTCGCGTCGATGGGGAAGACTGGCTGTCCATGCCGGAACTTCGCCTGCGCGACCGCCGGGGGGGCACGGTCGGCATGATTTTCCAGGAGCCGATGACCAGCCTCAATCCGGTCATGACCGTGGGCCGCCAGATCGGCGAGGCGCTCGTGCGGCATACGGATCTGCGGGGGAAGGCGATGCGCGAGCGCACGCTGGATCTGCTCGCCCAAGTGGGCATTGCCGACCGCCAAAGGCGCTACGGCGACTATCCGTTCCAATTGTCCGGGGGCCAGAAGCAGCGCGTGATGATCGCGATGGCGCTGGCGGCGCGCCCGCAGATCCTGATCGCCGACGAGCCGACCACTGCGCTGGATGTCACCATTCAGGCGCAGATCCTGGAACTGATGCGCGGGCTTCAGCGTGACCAGCGGATGTCCGTCCTGTTGATTACCCATGATCTGGCCGTCGTCTCCGAAATGGCGCACCAAGTGGCCGTGATGTATGCGGGGCATCTCGTGGAGAGGGCGCCCCGCGATGCCTTCTTTGCGCACCCGGCGCACCCGTATTCGCAAAAGCTCTTCGCCGCCCTGCCCGGTCGCAGCCGGCGCGCGAGGCGCTTCAGCGTGATCAAGGGGGCGGTGCCGCCGCTCAATGGGCGCTTCACGGGATGCCGCTTCGCCGGCCGTTGCGAGTCGGCCGCACCGATCTGCACGCAGACCGCACCGCCCTGGACGCGATTGGAAGAGGGGCATCAGGTGCGCTGCCACTTCGCGCACGAGATCCAGGCGCGATGGGGAAAGGGTGAAGCCGGCGTTCCGGTGACGGGGGAAAAGGCGACGGACCATCCCACCCAGGCGTCGGCCCGCCCGCAGCCTTCCGAGCTCCTGACGGTGTCCGATCTCAAGGTCCACTTCCCGATCTATAAGGGCTTCCTGAAGCGGGCTCAAGGCTATGTGAAGGCGGTCGACGGGGTGTCGTTCCAGATTCAGTCCGGGCGCACCCTGGCGCTCGTCGGCGAATCGGGCTGCGGCAAAACGACGGTGGGCAAAGCCATCTTGCGGCTCATTCGCGCCACATCGGGCGAAGTCCGCTTCCAGGGTACGTCGATCCTCCGCCTTCCGGAGGCACGCTTGCGCCCGTTGCGCACCGACTTGCAGATCATCTTTCAGGATCCGTATGCGTCGCTGGATCCGCGCATGACCGTCGGGAGCATCGTGGAAGAAGGCATCGCGGCGCTCCGCAGCGAGCTGGGCCGCAGTCAGCGCGCACAGGCGGTGGAGCGGATACTGGATCAGGTCGGATTGCCCCCGGCGAGTGAGGGGCGCTATCCCCATGAGTTTTCGGGGGGGCAGCGGCAGCGCGTGGCCATCGCCCGGGCACTTGCCGTGGCACCGCGGCTGATCGTCTGCGATGAGCCCACCAGCGCGCTCGACGTCTCGGTGCAGGCGCAGATCCTCAACCTGCTCAAGAAGCTGCAAGACGATTTGGGGCTGGCTTACCTGTTCATCACGCACAATTTGGCAGTGGTGGCATCGTTGGCCCATGAGGTGGCGGTCATGTACCTGGGGCGCATCGTCGAGGCGGGCAGCGCGGAGGAGGTGCTGGATTCCCCTCGGCATCCCTATACGCAATCGTTGCTCGCTTCCGCTCCGGTGATCGAGCGGGTGCGCACCGCAAGGTCCCCCTCCGCGCAAGGGGAGATGCCTTCGGCGATCGAACCGCCGCCGGGCTGCCACTTCGCACCCCGTTGCGCCCATGCGATGCCGGTGTGCCGTGAGCGCTATCCTGGCGTCACTCCGCTCCATGCGGATCACAGCGTGCGTTGCCATCTTTGGCCCGCAGCCTCTTCGTCGCCCAATCCGGCATAAGGGTCGGCCGACCGGGCTTACTTGGCCTCGAAGGCGAAGGCCCCGTCCCAGTCGGCTGCCGGGGGCGCCGTTCGCAGCCGCGCGATCTCGCTCAAGTAAAGAGCGGCGAGCCTGCCATAGCCGGGCATGCCGGCGAGGGCTTCGAAGGCGGTTGCCGCCGCGTCCCACTGTCGGCCCCGGAATAGCTGCAACCCCGCCCGGAGGCTCAAGGCGGCGTCCTGCGGCGCATCGGGACGGAGTGGTTCGTAGATGTCCACCGCGCGGGATTTCCCTTTGACCTGGACCCGTCCCAGCTCGGCGTATGCAAATTCCCCCGCCGCCGCCCGGGTCGCCTCCCCGATGATAATGCCGACACCATAGTATTTGGTGAGTCCCTCCAGCCGGGAGGCGAGGTTCACGGCGTCTCCCATCACCGTATAGGCCATTCGGAATTGCGAGCCCATGTTGCCCACGCGGACCCGGCCTGTGTTGATGCCGATTCCCATGGCCAGCGTCGGGCGCCCTTCCTGGCGGAATCGGGCGTTGAGCGACGCCAGCGTATCCTGCATCTCGAGGGCGGCCGCGATCGCGTGGCGCGCATGGCTTGGATCGTCCTTGGGCGCGCCCCAGAAGGCCATGATCGCATCGCCCATATACTTGTCGATGGTGCCTTGATGGTCGTGGATGATGCGGGTCATCGCACTCAGATAATCGTTGAGGAGTGTGGCGAGCGATTTGGCATCCAATCCTTCGGACAGCGTGGTAAAGCTTCGCAGGTCGGAGAACAGGATCGTGAGCTCGGCGGTTTTCCCCTCCAGGGTGAAGCGGCTGGGGTCATGGCTCATCTCCTCGACGAGATCGGGGGGGACGTACTGGCCGAAGCGGGCCGACATCCGGCGGCGCGCGCGGCCCTCTGCGAGGAAGCCGTAAGCGATCTGGCTGGCGCCGAGGACGACGACCAGCGCCAGCGGCGTGGCGAACGGGAGAATCAGGTGGTCATGACGCCACCCGTAGAGACTGGTCGCCACGACCCCCAGCATGAGGGCGGCCATCGACGCGAGGCCGGCAGGCGGGGGGAGGCGAGGTAACCCCACGGCCAGGAGCAGGCCGAGGGCGATGATTTCGGCCACCTGGAGCGCCGCATAATAATCCGGCTTGCGGGGCAGCGTCTGGTCGAGGAGCCCGAGGATGAGGTCGGCGTGGATCTCGACGCCCGGAATCAGGCCGACCGGCGTGAATTTCATGTCCCCCAGGCCCAGCGCGCTGGTGCCGATCAGCACGATCCGGTTCGCCAGCAGCTTCGGGTCGACGCGCCGGTGCAGGACATCGGTGGCCGACACGTAGGTGAGGCTGCGGGCCGCCCGATAGGGGACGAAGACGTTGCCGGCGCGGGTCAAGGGAATGCTGAGCGAAGGCCCCAGCGAGAGCCTGCGCCCGCCGTAATAGTGGTCGCCTCGTGACGGCTGAACCACGCGGGCCTGGCCCCCGTTGAGTCCCAGGAGGGCGCAGACGGTGGCGAGCGCCAGCGAGGGATAGGCGTGGCCGCCATTTTGTTCCAGCAGCGGGGCCTCGCGCACGCTGTCGTCGGCATCCGCCTCCACATCGAAGAAGCCTCCCGACTGGGCGTCCTGTTGCAGGATCGGAAGATTGGCCACATGACCGCGAGGCCTCCGGAAATGCGCATCCCACGCGGTGTCGGCGCCGGCGATGGGGAATGCTGCGGGCAACGCGCCGGTGGCCGCGGCGCGGGAGGTAAAGTGGTAGCCGAGTATGGTCGGCCCGAGCTTCAAGGCGGCCGCGAACCGAGCGTCGTGCGCGAGCTCGGGGCGCAGCTTCGCGAGCACGCGCAAATAGGCGGGATCATGCGCGAGCGGTTGGGCGCCGAGCCGTTCGAGCAAGGGCAGGCCGGAGCTGGCATCGGGCTCGGCGAAGAGCATGTCGAAGGTGACCGAGGCGGCGCCGTAAACGTTGAAGAGGTTCGTGACGAGCTGGGCGATGCGGTCGCGGCCCCATGGCCAGCGGCCTTCGGCACGCAGGCTTTTGTCATCGATGTCGACGATGGCGATGCGCGGATCGGGGCCTTGGGGAGCGGTGAGCCGCACGCGGGCGTCGTAGCTCAGATCTGCGAGGCGCTCCAGCGGCAGGATGCGGATCCAGTGCAATGCATGGGCAGAAAAGAGCAGGATGAGAGCGAGGCTCGACAAGCCGGGGACGAGCGCGTAGCGGCGCGGTCCCGCGGGACGATGCATGAGCCGCCGCCATAGGCGTCGCACGGCCACGCCCTAAGGCTTGAGGCGGTAGAACCGCCGCGGGGTCGTCCAGGGCACGTCGCTGTCGAAATGGTCGCCCATGGCCGCTGCGAGATGGGCGAGCCGATTTTCGGGCCTGGGGTGAGTATAGAACAGAAGCGCAACTGCGGAAGGATTGGTGCGGCCGACGGCCTCGAGCTTCTGCAGGACGGCGGGCAGGCCATAGGGATCGTAGCCTGCCCGGGCGGCGAGAACGACGCCGATGCGGTCCGCCTCATATTCGTCGTCCTTGTCCAGCCGGTGACCCATGATTTGTGCGCCCGAGCCGATCAGATTCTGCGTCACCTGATGGGCGAGTGTTTGTCCTTGCGCGCGCACTTGCGCGGCCTCGCCCACCGCCGCGACCATCTTTTGCTGTTCGATCAGGTGCAGCTCATGCTTTTTGACGACGTGCCCGATTTCATGGCCCAGTACCCCCGCAAGCTCGGATTCGTTGTCGAGCAGACGATACAGCCCCTTGGTGATGAAGACATAGCCGCCGGGTGCGGAAAATGCGTTGATGTCGTTGGAATCGATCACCCCGAAGCGCCAGTGGAGGCCAGGGCGCGGGCTCTGGGCTGCGACCCACCGCCCGACCAGGTTGACATAGCGCTGCAGGCGGGGATCAGGCACCAGGGGTGCAGCGCCCAGGAGGTTGCCTGCGATCTGTCGGCCGATGGCGTCTTCTTGCTTGAGGGGGACCCCTTGCGCGTTGTGCACGAGGGCGCTCACGAACTGGAGGGCGGCGCCGGCATAGCTTGGCGGCTGTGCGCTGCCGCCTTGTGCGGTCGCGTTGGCGCCAGACCTGTTGCTCATGCTTTGAAGCAGCGCGCCCAGATTAAAGGCATGTGCTTGGCCCCCGACCGCCAGCCACAGCGCGAGGATGCCGATTGTGCGTCTCATGGCAGGCCGTCTCCCGAGGTCGCAGGGGCGGCCTGCGCTTCGGGCGCGCTTAGGAAGGGCACGGGGCGCGTGACGAGCTGCGCGTGCGCGGCGAAAGCGGCGGCGGCCTGACGGGTGACCGCGAGCTGGTCGAGCCGCCGCAGTTGCGCCGGATCGAAGTGCGCGTTCTTGAGGGTCTCCTCGCTGAGTCCGCGTACGCCTGCCGCCTCGACGGTCTGAGCCGCGTCATGACGCGTGAATGCCATGCCGACGAGGCCGGCCGCGTCGGCCCCCACGCTTCCTTGGCCGGCCGCGGTGCCCAGACGGACGCTGAAGAGCATGACCCATCCCGTGCGGCCCCGGTACGAGGCCTGATACCAGCCGCCTCGGCGCGCGGCGAGCGCGAGCGCGGCGTTGGCGGGCAGTTCGGCCACGACAGCGGCGCCGCGAGCCGGTTGCGCGCGCAGCGGCGTGGGGGCGATCGTCAGCGCCGCGATGACCTGCGCGCAGGCTTGGCTGGGGAGCAACAGGGCGAATACCCCCGCGAGCAGGTAGCGTGCCATCGTCGTGAGGGGCGGCCGGTGCGAGCCCGCACGCGCGCGCGGTGAGGGGCGGGCTGCCCGGGCAAGAGAATCTTCTGCGGACATCATTGTCCGGATATCGACAGGGCGACGGGATTCTTGAGCGGCCCGCGTACCAGACATAGGGAACACGGGGGGACAAGACCCGTCCGAAGAAGGGCCGCCGAATCCCGCGCCGCCCAGGACCCATCAGGCTAAGCGGCGTGCTCGGTCAAAGGCGGGAGCGAAAGGGTATTCTTCTGCGCCGTGCTACAAGCTGGCGGTTTCTTGCAGGTAGACCGTGACCCGTTCGCCGGGGTGCAGCACGTGGTGCGACGAAAAGTCGTTCCAGCGCTGCAATTGATTGAGGGCGACATTGAAATGGCGGGCGATCAGCCCAAGGGTGTCTCCCGAGCGGACGGTGTAGCGGGCGCGCTGATCGAGCATGGCGACGCCTTCGTGACGGGTGGTCCGGATGACCAGGCGTTGACCGGGCTTCAGGTCGTCGTGCCGAATGCCGTTCCATGCCCGAAGCTCCGAGACGCTGACGCGGTAGCGCTGGGCGAGGCTGTAGAGGGTGTCGCCCAAGCGGACCGTATAGTGGGTCGCTGTGCGCAGGATGCGGTGATCCAGCAGGGCGAGGCTTTCGTGGTGGGCGGTCCGGATGACCAGTCGCTCACCGGGCTTCAGGTCGTCATGGTGGATGTCGTTCCACGTCCTAAGCTTCGAGACGCTGACGCGGTAGCGTTGGGCAAGGCTGTACAGGGTATCGCCGCGCCGTACGACATGCGTGGCGCCGGAGGCGCGTGCCGGGACGTAGTTTGCGGCAAGGAGCGCGCCTTCGTGGGCGTGATCCCGCGGCACGAGAAGCGTCTTCCCGACCTGCAGGATCCGGTCTCGCGGCGAAACGCCGTTCACGGCCCGCAACGCGGCGGGCGTCATGCGGAAGTCGCGGGCGACGCGGACGACCGGTTCGTTGCGAGGCATGTGGAATACCGTCCATTTGGACAGGGGCTTGTCGTAGGACGCCAGATTGGCCTTGAAGACGGCGACATGGTCGACCGGCAGCAGAATCGTCGGAGGGTCGGCGCGGCCGTGCGCATCGCGGATGACGGGGCGATTGTACGCGGGGTTGAGCGCCTCGAACTTCTGCACCGAGATCTGCGCCAACTTGGCCGCGACCTTGACGTCGATGCGCCGCGTCAGCGCAACGTCGGAAAAATAGGGCTGGTCGGGGATGGATTGCAGTGTGATCCCGTATTTCGCCGGATCCATGACGATGTTCTTGACGGCCAGCAGGCGGGGCACGTAATTCCGCGTCTGTTCCGGCAGGGGAAGCGATTCGTAGTTGGTGGGCAGACCGCGCGCCCGGTTGCGGCTGATGGCTCGGGCCACGGCGCCTTCGCCCGCATTATAGGCCGCCAGGGCAAGCTTCCAGTTGCCAAACATCGTGTGCAGTTGCTGCAAGTAGTTCAACGCGGCATCGGTCGCGGCCCGGATGTCGCGACGCCCGTCGTACCACCAGTTCTGGTGGAGTCCGAAGGTGCGCCCCGTCTGCGGGATGAACTGCCAGATGCCGGAAGCCTGGGCAGGGGACAATGCCCGCGGGTTATAAGCGCTCTCGATCATGGGCAGGAGCGCGATCTCGCTGGGCATGCCGCGCGCCTCCACTTCCTTTACCACATAGTAGAGGTAGAGCTTGCTGCGCTGCACCATGCGCTGAACGTACGCCGGACGGTTCTCGTACCACGCTTCGTTGTCATGCAGGCGGGCGATGTCGGTGGTCGGTGACATCCGGAAGCCGGCACGGATGCGCGCCCACAGGTCTTGCGGGGCCGCATCCGCGGTCAGATCCGA
>JAKAFK010000016.1 GCA_021817985.1 Pseudomonadota bacterium
TTGACCTTTGTCCATCCCGTGTTGCCCGACTTCCTCGATCGCGTCGCCATCACCGGGTTACGGGTCGGAAGCGGCACCGCCGACATCGTGCTCGAGCGCCACGCACAGCATGTCGGCATCCATGTCCTCCGGAAGGATCCCGGCATCGAAGTGTCCATGATCGTCTAGTCCCGGAAACATTTCAGCGCGGCCGGGTCTCCGGCATCACGGCGCCGACCAGGATGAGCGCCGCAAGTCCCGAGATCGCCAGCAACGCAAAGGCCGACGGATCCCCGAGCCGGTCGGCCACTTCTCCCGCCACGGCCGTACTGAGGGTCGCCCCCAGCCCCATGGCCAGGCCGATGACGCCCAGAGACACGTTGTAATGGCCCGAGCCCGCTGCGAGATCGGCGGTCACGAGCGGGATCATGGTGCCCAGGCAGGCCGCCGCAAGGCCGTCGAGCGCCTGGATCGCCACGATCCAGTCGGAGTGAGCGGCAAAGGCCAGCAGGATGCCGCGCAAAGGCAGCGCGCCGAAGCCGAGCAACAAAACAGGGCGGCGACCGCGCGATTCCGCCAAGCGGCCCAGCGCGGGCGAGATGACTGCGGCGACCGCCTGCGGCAAAAGAATGCCGGCCGCGATCAGGAGATCGGCATCGCGGCCGCTGCTTTTGGCCAGCCCCGTCCCCGCCAGCGGAAGCATGGCGCTGTCCCCCAAGGTGAAGAGGGCGATGGCCAGCGCAAAGACGAAGAAACGCCGATCCAGCAAGATCGCCAGAATGCGGTTGGCATGCGTCCTGGCACTGGCATCCGGGTCCACACGGCTCCATGCGCCGGGACGCTCGACCTGAAGCACGGGCAGCACGGTGACGAGGGCGGGAACGGTCAACGACGCCGTAAGAAAGAATACCGACCGTTCGGATACGAAATACCCGGCCGCGCCCATCAAGGCGGCCCCCATCGCGTTCCCCATCGCTGCGAAGCGCGTATTGCGTCCCAGCCGCAAGCCCAGTACCGAACGTCCCGCCAGGCCCAGGCTGATGGCCGCGACGGCCGGCCCAAGCGTGCAGCTCGAAAAGCCGTGCAGCAACTCCGCGACGTAGACAAAGATGGGGCTTGGCGCGATCGCCAGCAGCAGCGCGCTGACGCCGAAGGCCAGGAGGCTCGCGAACCCCACGCTACTCTTGCTGGGGGCGAGATCCACCAAGGCGCCGGCCGGAATCTGGCTCACCATTGACGTCATGGTGCCGACGCTCAATGCAAATCCAATCGCCGCCTGCGTCCAGTGCCGGGTCGCCAGATAGATGGCGATGAAAGGACCAAAGCCCGTCTGAATGTTGGCCACAAACAGATTGAGCGCGTCCAGGCCGCGTTGCGCCAGGCGCTGGGACTCGAGCTCACTCTCGGTGCCTTTCATGCGCCGGCCCGACGATTTCGATGGGCTTTCCGTTCTTCGGCTTGTATTGGGGAGCGGCCTGAATGTCGACCCGCCGCAGCCGAAGCAGCAAGGGTGCGCCGCGACGGCCTCGCCAACGGCTCAATAGCCGCCAGTCGATGGCGATCCTGCGGGTCCCTACCCCAAGGTAGCCGCCGAAGTCGATCACGGCCGCCCGGGGACGGCCCAGGGCGTCGACCAGGACGTCGACAACCGGCCCCATCACTTTCCCGTTCATTCCTTCGACCTTGCGGCCGAGGACGCCCTGGACCTGTCCCGGTGGCAGGGGCTCGAGCGACACATCGCGCCGGTTCCCGGCACCCGCGGCGGACGCCGCGGCCATCAGAAGACAGATGAGCAGCAGCGCTTGTCTCATGGCGTCCTCGCGCCGCCGAACTGGCGCTCATACATGCGACTGTAAATGCCCTTGCGTCTCAGCAGTTCGCTCAACGCCCCTTCTTCGACGATACGGCCGCGCTCAAGGACGACGATGTGTTCGAATGCGTTGAGCGTAGACAGGCGGTGCGCGATGGCAACCACCGTTCGCCCCTTGAAGAGACGGGCGAGCGCCTCCTGAATCGCCTCTTCCGACTCGCTGTCGAGCTCGGAGGTGGCCTCGTCGAGCAGGATGATCGGCGCATCTTTGAGGAAGGCCCGCACGATCGCGAGCCGCTGCCGCTGCCCCCCTGAGAGTTTCATCCCGCGATCGCCCACCACCGTGTCGAAGCCATGCGGCAATCGGCTGATGAACTCCGTGCAATGCGCCGCTTCCGCTGCGGCGTAGACCTCGTCGTCGGTGGCGTCCGACCGGCCATAGCGCAGATTTTCCAATATCGTACGGTTGAACAGGGAGATATCCTGCTCGACCACTGCCACAGCGCGGCGCAGGCTCGCCTGGGTCACTCGAGAGATGTCTTGGCCGTCGATTTGTATCCGCCCGCGGTCCGGGTCATAGTACCGCTGAAGCAGCGCAAACAGCGTCGACTTGCCGGCACCCGACGGGCCAACCAAGCCCACCTTGCTCCCCGCCTCGATATGCAAGGTGATATCCCACAGCACCTGCTGGCCGTTGGGATAGCTGAAGCGAACATCCTCGATGGATATGGCACCGCCTCGAACGACAAGGGGCAGCGCATCGGGCGCATCCTCCATTTCGTGGGGCAGTCCCAGAACTTGAATCGCCTCGCCCAGCTTGGCGACATGCTGGACCAACTCCACCAGCGCCATCGCCAAGTCCCGGGATGCGTGGAGCACGGTAAATCCGAGGGTGGTCGCCAGAACGACGTCGCCCGTCGTGATGCGCCGCTCCTGCCACAGGATGACCGACCAGATCAAGACGCACGCAGTCACCGCGAAGACCGAAACGGCGTGCAGGAGCCTGATCCGTTCCAGGAATCGCAGGCTGGCACGCTGCGCGGTCATCTCGAACTCGATTTTATGTGACAGCCGCGCCTGCTCCCGCCGTTCAGCGCCGAACGCTCGCACGACGGCGATATTGCTGACGATATCGGCCAGGTCGCCGGCGACAGCCGCCGCCTGGCCGGCAAAACGTTCATGCAGGCGATGGCCGCTGGCGGCAAGCCAGCCAATGAGCATGCCGAGCGCAGCCACGACGGCAACCAGAATGGCCGTCAGCCGCCAGCTGATGAGGCTCAGCACGGCAATGCTGCTCAGCACGGCAAGCGCCGGGGGCAGCGCGTTAAAAGCCGTCAGGTTCTCGATGATCCAGGTTGCCGACGCCGCGGTCGTGATGCGACCAGCGAGCGCCCCCGGCAACTGCTCGGTGAAGTATTGGGTACCGTGCCCGGACAGGTGGCGGAATAATTCCCGCTGAATATCGCCTCCCACCGCCATGAACGCCTGAGTCGCCCCCCATCCGGCCAAGCGCCATGCCAAATTGTCGCTTCCGACCAGCACAAGCAGAAGCGCCACGGCTTGCCACAAAATCCGGTCGGTGGGGTGCCCACCGAGGACGTCGACGAGATTCTTGACCGCGTATTGGGCGCCGATGGCAGAACCCACCGCCGCGACCAGGCCGACAAGTACGACGAGGTGTCCGCCCGGGCGCTCCCGCACGTGGTGCAATAGAAAGCGCACAGGGCCATGAGCCCTGAAATACGGTAGCGCGATGGCCTCATCCATGGTCAACAGCTCTCATGCGAGGGGCCAGGTCGTCGGTCGGGGAGCGATCCGTCGGCCCGCATTTGGCCACAAACCCCGGAATGGGGGGCGACAAGAGGGATGCGCCTAGAATGGCGAGCGCTCCCGCCCGTAGGCAAGGCCGCCAGCCAGGAACAGAGCAAACGGAGTTTCAGAGACTGGCGATGCCGTCGCGCGGACGCACCGGAAAGCCCCGCCTGCCGCTCTGAGTATAGGATGGGACAGCAACTGTGCGCTGCCCTTATTGCGCGCAGCGCCGCGCACAACAGGATGATGGGGCGGACACCGACCCTTTGCACCGCCTGGCATGCTGCGATACGCCATGCGCGAACGAGGGCTTACGCCCGGCGGGATTCCATGAGGCCGAGGGCCCAAGTCGACCTTGTGTGCCGCTGCGGCGGATTCCCCCAGCGTATCGGCGCCCGCGCCGGATCAAGACGGGCAAGCCTGCCCTGGCTTCCGGCAAGGGCGGATGTTCCGCCCGACACCACAACCCAGAGCCAGCAGCGCCGAACCGGCGCGGGCCAATCGATGCCGCGCTATCGAGCCATGAGGCCAGCGAGGGCGTGGCCTCGCTCACGCCTCGAGGCGTTCAACACTTGAATCCCCGCAGGCAAGAGCGCGTTGCCGCCTAGCAACGCGTTGCTCGCCTCACCACGCGGTTTCGTTCTCGGGGGTAGCCGAGATCTTGTGGATGGAAAGATCCGCGCCGTTGAACTCCTCTTCGGCGCCCAGGCGGATGCCGACGGTCAGCTTGAGTGTCCCATAGACCACGAACCCGCCGATGAAGGCGATGGTAATACCCAGGAGCGTCCCGAGAAGCTGGGAGACGAAGCTTACGCCACCCATGCCCCCAAGGGCCTTGAGGCCGAAGATCCCTGCAGCGAGGCCGCCCCAGGTGCCGCATAGGCCGTGCAGAGGCCAAACCCCGAGGACGTCGTCAATCTTCCAGCGGTTCTGGGTCCAGGTGAAAAGATAGACGAACAAGATTCCGGCGATGAACCCGGTCACCAATGCCCCCACAGGATGCATGATGTCGGATCCTGCGCACACCGCGACGAGGCCCGCCAAAGGCCCGTTGTGCACGAATCCCGGGTCGTTCTTGCCCGCCCATAGCGCGGCCAAGGTTCCGCCCACCATGGCCATGAGCGAGTTGACGGCGACCAGACCGCTGATGCTGTCTATTTTCTGCGCAGACATCACGTTAAAGCCGAACCAGCCCACGCTGAGAATCCACGCCCCCAGCGCGAGGAACGGGATGCTTGACGGCGGATGCGCGGCGATCGCCCCGTCCCGCTTGTACCGTCCGCGCCGAGGCCCCAACAGCAGCACGGCAGGCAGCGCGATCCATCCGCCGACGGCATGGACCACCACCGAACCGGCGAAGTCATGAAACTTGGCGCCAAACGTCGCCTGCAGGAAGGCCTGGATACCGAAATGATTGTTCCAGGCGATACCTTCGAAGAAGGGATAGACGAATCCGACCAGAACGAAGGTCGCGACGAGCTGTGGCCGAAACTTGGCGCGCTCCGCAATACCGCCCGAGATAATGGCAGGAACCGCCGCGGCGAAAGTCAGCAGAAAGAAAAACCTGACGAGCGCATAGCCCCCCATTTGCGCGAGCGCGTCGGCGCCGGTCAGGAAATTCACGCCATAGGCGATGCCGTAGCCAATAAAAAAATAGGCAATCGTCGAAACGGAAAAATCCGACAGAATCTTGACCAAGGCATTGACCTGATTCTTGCGGCGGACCGTGCCCAACTCCAGGAAGGCAAAGCCCGCGTGCATGGCCAAGACCAGGATCGCGCCCAGCAGAATGAATAGGACATCGCTACTTGTTTCAAGATTTCCCATATGGCTCCCTCCCGGCAAACAAGCAGTCTACCCTAGCAAATATCGAACCATATCATTAATGCATTGTTTCTAAATCATCTCTATAATTCCAAGCGTCTCTTTTCGCACCTTTTTGGTGCATCATCGAAAAACGCGCACCCGCATGGTGCATGACCGGGCCATGGGGAAGACTCGGCGCGCAGCGTATTGGGGATCAGGGACGACCGTCATGGCGCCCGCCGTGGATGGTTTGACAGCGTTGCCGGTTGGGAAACGGGTGCGGCGCATGATCGGGGCAAGCTAAGGGCTCGGCCACGGTTCATCGGACGAGCGGCTATCCGATGCCTCGAAGGCGATGCCTTGGGCGGCTCCGATGCATGCACTTGAAATGGTGAGGACGCGGGTACCTGCGGTGGCCATGCCGGTGCCTATGGCAGAACCGACTGCTTCCAAATCCGCGGAGGGACGCGATCGAGAAAGGGCGAAAACCTGAGGCGTGTGAGGGAAATGCCCAGGGCTGCAAGCGTGCTGCCCCATCCTTGCGTTTTCCAGATGGTGCGGATAGTGAGACTCGAACTCACACGGCTTGCGCCACTGCCCCCTCAAGACAGCGTGTCTACCAGTTCCACCATATCCGCATAACCGAACCGGGAAGGCGCATCGACCAACTGCCCCCCCGGCAAGGAGTGGAATTGTTTCACAAGTGGGCCCGCAAGGTCAATGCATCGACATGCATCGACGCGGACATCGGGGAACAAGGGCGAAGCGAGGTCCGCCCCCGCGGCCGTTCAGCCAAAGGTGAACGCATACGCCTCCACGCCCGGTGATTGCGCCCGAATCTCCAGCAGACTGTTCTTCGAGGTCTTCTGGTCGATGAGCTCATACAGGTTGTCGCGCGTGACGACCACGGTGCCGCCCGGCGCGCCGGCGCCCGCATTGGCCCCGACCGGCTTGCCGTTCAGCAGAAGCGTAACGCGCACCGGCTTGCCCGTCGCCGTACCGAGCACGAGGAACACTTTCCGGGCATAGAAATTAAGGCGGATCGCAGCGCCACGCCCGTTGGCGACGATCTTCTGCCGCTCCACCGTCCATTTCCCGTGCAGCGCCCATTCGTCGACCGGCAGGAAGCCTGGGAAATGGTACATCCCAGGCGCATCAGTCCTGACGCGTTCCTCCCCCCCGAAGCGCTCGGCGCGCGCATACCCCAGATAAGTTTCCGGCGTCTGCCCGAGTGCGTAGGACGGCCGCGGCGCGCGGGGCGTGGGCGCCACGCCCTTGAGCCCCAGCAGATACCGGATGTTGTGCTCCGTCACGTTGTAGTCGCCTTCGCCGAAATGGGTATACACCACCTCGCCGTTGCGGTTGATGAGATAATGCGCAGGCCAATACTCGTTCTGGTAATTCAGCCAGGTCGCCAGATTGCTGTCCAGGGCGACCGGATAATGAATGCCATACTGGACGAGTGCGGCTTTCACGTTGTTGATATTCTTCTCGAATTCAAACTCTGGCGAATGAACGCCGATGATGACCAGTCCGTCGCGCCGGTACTCCTTATCCCATCGCGTGAGGTAGGGCAAGGTTCGCACGCAGTTGATGCACGAATAGGTCCAGAAGTCGACGAGCACCACCTTGCCGCGCAGCTGCTGCAAGGTGAGCGGAGGAGAGTTGAGCCAAGCCGTGATGCCGACGAGTGCCGGTGCCGGATACGGATGGGCCAGCCCGTCTTCCAGACCGGTATTCGTGTGGCTGGCGGCCGGCAACACGTGCGACACGAAGAAGGACTGCGCCTGTGCCCCCGCGCCAATGAAGGCTGCCGACAATAAAATCACCACCCCGAATGCCCTGCGCACCCCTTCCGCATGCCGCGTGAAGAATCCCAGCTTGCTCATGACCTTTCTCCCGAACAACGCAATGATGAGCATGGGGACCCCCGCGCCGAGCGCGAAGGCCACCACGACGAAATAGCCGGCCAGATCCGTCTGCTGCCGGATGATCTGGACAAGCACGGCGGCCAATATCGGCCCCGCGCACGGTGTCCAGACGAGGCCGATGAGCGATCCGATCAGAAGGCCGCTCGCGAACCCTCGCCCCCGGGTTGAGGCCAGTTCGTTGCCGAGGGTGGCAGCGCTCTGCGTCAGCGCCCCGAAGATGTTGGAAAGCCGCCGGGACAGCAAGATCAGACCGAACAGCGCCAAAAGGACGATCGACACATCTTTCACGAGATCCAAATCAAGATGGAGCAGCAGGACAAGCTGGCGTGCGGCCAGCGCCAGCGCACTGAAGCCGAGCACGAAGCCCGTGATGATCCCGTAAGGACGCCACCGGCCCCCATCGACCGATGCGCCCAGCACGAGCGGCAGGACCGGCAGGATACAGGGCGATGCAATCAGCGCAACGCCTTCAACGAACGAAAGCCCCACATCAATGGCGTTCAATGGTGTTCCTCCCGAGTCGATGTGCGCCCCCCTCCGGGCAGCAGGAGCCCAACTTTTGTGCGATCGCGCATCCAGCGCCAACGCCCCAACCCACACCTGCGCAATTTCCGCTCATTCTCAACTCACCTATGTCAAAGATCATCATGTCGTTATGGCTCCCACGCCATTCCCGCGCATCCGTCTCTCGAATGCCGCCACCGATCGACTGGCCCACGTCATGCGCATCACCTGGCGCAGGCTGTCCGTGTTGCGTTCCGGACAGGAGGAACGCCCATGCCATGGGACAAAGTCAGCCCTTGCGCGAAAGCACGCATGAAGCGTTCGCCTTGTTTGCCGGTGCACCCGGGCCACCCGGACCCCATGCCGCCCGCGCCATCCCAGCACGCTTCATGCATGGGCGGATGCCGACGGCGACGTCATCGCCGTTCATCATCGCATCCGGCGGGACAGGCCCCCGGCCGCTCCGACGATCATTCCCTCCGTGACGCAAAAAATCTGCGCAAGGCCTGGCAAGCGCACGCAGGGAGGGTGACCGACGGGCTTCCGCAGGACTCATGCGCGCGCCCCTTGGAAGGCGCGCTGAAAGAGCCTCGGCAACGTGCCCCATTTGCGCCTCCTCCTGCTGTTCAAGTGATGCGCGGTTTCGGATACGAGGGCACTGATGAGCTCCATATCCGCGTCCGACTGCAGATCCGCGACGCTGCCCTTCTGGCCGGTCATGACAATGCCGATGCCGTCGCCCGCGCGCTCGACGGTGGCTTCGGCACCGCAGTGGCGGCAGAAGACATGGTCACCGGTCCGGTGCTGGCGGCGCACGACGATGATCGGGCCGCACATCGGACACTCTTGGAGCGGGATCCCGGGCTCGCTGTGCCCCACGACCGTGTCGAGCGCACCCGCCTCGCCGAGTTCCAAGAACAACGTGCCGAGGGTGGTATCGAATTGCGTGCCGAGGTTGTCCTTGATGATGCCCAGCGCTTGGGCTATGGGCATGCCGCGGCGGTACGGACGCGTGCTGGTCATGGCGTCGAACGCATCGCAGATGCCGACGATGCGCGCTTCAAAGGGAATAGACAACCCGGCGAGCCCGTGCGGGTAGCCGTTTCCGTCAGGGGTCTCGTGATGGGACATCACCGCTGCACGGGCCAGATCGGCCAGCGGGTGCTGCGACAGCAAGCGGCTCCCGATTTCCGGATGGGTCTTGACGAGCGCGTATTCCTCTTCGGTCAGCCGATCCGGCTTGTTGAGGATCGCATCCGGCACGCCCACCTTCCCGAGGTCGTGCAGGAACCCGCCGAGAGCGATTCGCGCGACGTCGGCGGCAGGACATCCATGCTTCGCAGCCAGGAGGCGGCTGAACTGAGCCACGCGCCAGAGATGGCCGCCGGTGTAAGGGTCGCGAGCCTCGACGAGCGAGGCGAGGACGTAGAGACTCCTGAGCAGTTCCTCGATGTAGTCCATGGCTACCCCTCGCCCTTTTCGTCGACTCGTCGATCGCGAACGCTTAAGCCTTGTCGCGGAGGGAAGCGCGGCGCGATGCCGTTGTTATAGGATGACGCCGGTGATCGGCCAAGATCCGTCCTTGAAGACTTGGCCCCGATGCCCACCACAGCGAGCGGGTAGTTGTTCGATGCCGCGCACGAAGCGCTTGACGTGCATCGTGGCGCCGACATACCCGGAAGAGGGATCGGAAAAGTCCGGCCCACCGATTCCGCTGTCAAACTCGAGGCTTGAGAGCCGCGGCGCGAGGCCATGCGCGAGGCGCGCGCACCGGTCGTGGCGCATCTCGCCGCTGAGGGCGGTGATGAAGGGGTGCGCGCGCTCTTGCCGGAGCAGTTCCACGTGGGACCGGATGCAAGGCCCCTGCGCCGCAACCGAGAATCGTCCATCGCGCCCGCTGCCCGTCGAATCAGGGTTCGTCTGTTCATGGTAGTGCCTCCATGACCCCTAATTCGCACGCAAACACCAACCGGTTACACGGGAGGACCTGAAAGATGCAGGGTCCGGCGGGACTCGAGCCTACGCGGAGGGATGCATCACCACCGCAACAGCCGTTCCCCGAGCAACGCGCCGATGCCGGTCGGAATCAGGATTCCGAGCAGATACCAGCATCCGACGAAGGGCAGCCCCAGTTCCGGGCAGTGCAAGCAGTAGACCACGGCGCCGACGGCGCCGGACAGGAATCCCGCGGCCCCGCCGGCCAGTCGCAATCTTGTGGGCGCCAAGCCCTTCATCGCCCACACGACGCCCACGAACACCGGTGCGGAAAGCATGGCGATAAGGAACGGGCATACCTTCCAGGTCTGACCGAAAAACGCCTCCACGCGCTCTGCCGGCGTCGACGTGACCAATACGAGGATGCCGCCCGCCCACATCGCCAGCACCGGAACCGCCAACGCAATGGGCAATCGCCCGAGGCCAACCCCGGGCCGCGCGAGCCGCCGGGCCACCAGCAGGCTGATACCGGCGAGCGTCGTCACGAACACGACTTTCGCCCAGAAGTTGGGCAGCCGAGTGTATGCGGCAAGCGCCGGATTCAGACCAAGCACCCCCACCATCAACAGCGCCGCGCACAGCGCACCCACTCCGATGGCCAATGCGAAGCGGCGTGTCCCCATATCGGCTTGCACAGGGCCTGTGTCACGGGCAAGCAATTCAACGAAGTCATCGGTCTTCATGCTTCAGTCCTGATCTTTGCGGCAAGCGCCTTTAGTCCACGGTGAATTCCCACCTTGATGGCCGATTCGGACATCCCGGTCAGTTCTGCGGTCTCCGCCACCGATCGCCCCTCCAGTTTCACGTGGACGATGGGCAGGCGTTGCCGGTCGGGAAGTCCATCAAGCAGTTTGGTGAGGTCTCGCCGCGCCTCCGCCGCATCGCCATCCGCGGAGGAAAAGAGATTTTGATCGTCGTCCAGAGGGTCCGTCAGCATTTCCCGGCAAGCGCGTCGGCGCAGGAGATCCACGAGCTTGAACTTCGCGATGGCATAGACCCATGCCGTCAACGGTTGTTGCACGTCATAGGTGTGCCGCTGATTATGAACCGCAAGAAGGGTCTCCTGCACAAGGTCTTCCACCTCGTCCGGCAGCCCGCCGAGGCGTTTCCTCAAATAGGCGCGCAAGTGCCTGCTCAACTCCTGGAGAAACGACTGGTAGGCGTGAGCATCGCCCGCGAGCGCGAGAACGAAAAGTCCCCTCAGGCGCCCCTCGCCCGCGCTCAGCCGTTCGTGGTGATCTAATCGCTGCATCAGCATTCTTGGTTGTCGTGGACAGAGAGTATGGATGAACCGCAGTCGAACACGATTATGCACGACGCTGTAACCAATTCCCATCATCAGACGAATTAGGGCACAGACGCGCCGAATATTCGACAAGGACAAACCGTCCGCGGTGCGGAACATGGAGACAGAAGATGCTGCAAGCAGTCGGAGCGGCCAGAATTGCCGACGGGTTTTGCCCCGGACCATCGGCCGCTGCCCTCGAGGCGCGCCTCAATCGCTACCAGGAACAGTTGGCGGGCTGGTGCGACTGCCCAAGCGGAAGGACGCCCGAGGGAAAGGCAAGAATTCAGACGCTTCGGCACAAAGCTCATGCCGTCAAGGCCCAGTTGGAGCGGATCTCCGTGCATAAGGGAGCCCCTCCCTCATCCTCGGTCCGAACAAACGGAGCTGCAAACACGCAATGAACCGCCACCGGCGCCACAGTGTCGCCGGGAACGCCCGTCGGCGGCGTTCTGGACACCTTTGCGTGACACCGCCGACGACCTGCCGCGCCGCCCTCGGGAAGCCCCGGGCCCTCATTGGGACAGGCGCCAGTTAGAGAATGATTTGTTTTTCCCGTTGTTCAACCCACCAAGAAGGAGTAAGCAAATGAAAAGGCTAGTGATTGCACTATTGGCAGGAAGCATTTCCCTCATGGCGGCCGCCGCCCACGCCAGCGCCATGAAGAACGAAGGCATGGCGATGACGCACGCCTCGATGCAAAAAAAAGGCATGCACCACGAGGGCATGAAGAAGTCTTTGAAGAAACATATGATGAAGCGGCATGCGATGCGCATGGGCACGATGAAAAAGAACGACATGCGTCGGGGTGCAATGGCGAAGTGATTTCGCCCGCCGGCGCGGCATCGCGCGCCGGCACACCGCCGGGCTCGCGGGCGCCCTGTCTTGCGCCCGGCCCGCCGTCTCTCGCTGTCCGGGTTGAAAAACGCCCGCAAAGCCACCCGACCCCAGGCTGCTTGGTGTATAATCAATATGTTTATTATAAATAACACGTTAGCCATCACCTAAGGCGTGGCGAGACGTGAGCGGTCGCCCCTGGGGAAGCACGCCCCCAGTTCGACCGGCATCGACATGTTACGCGAGCCGTCGCGTCAGAGCTTCAGCAAACGCCGGGAGGCCATAATGCAATCCCGGATGGGTCCTGGCCAAAGTGCGGGCTTAAATCATGGGAAGGTTCAGCAGGGGGCTCAGGCAGCGATGGAGGGCACTGACCGAGATGATCGGATCGGGGCTCGCTGCAAGCCTTATCGCCATCCTCGCGGCCAGCGCATTGGCCGTCGGCGTCTCGCTTTGGTTCATCCACGCCGCCCCGCCTTCGACCGTGACCATCACGAGCGGTCCGGCAGGCAGCATCTTCCAGCGAATTGCCGAGCGATATCAGAAGGTGCTCGCCCGCAGCGGCATCCGGCTCAAGATCCTGACTTCGCAGGGCTCGCTGGAAAATCTCACCCGCCTGAATGACCCACGCTTCCGCGTGGATATCGGGTTCGTGCAGACAGGCCTTGCCGCCGGCATGAACGTGGATCGACTGGTCTCTCTCGGCAGCATTGCCTATGAGCCCCTGCTCGTGTTCTACCGGGGTGCTCCCGCGGTGAGCGATCTTTCCGATCTCAAGGGCCGCCGCATCGCGGTGGGTCCGGTGGGAAGCGGCACGCGGACGCTTGCGCTGGAGATCCTCAAGCTGAACGGCATCGCGCCGGGCGGCACGACGCAGCTTCTCGCGCTCGACGGCCGGGCAGCCGCCGACGCCCTGATCCAAGGACGCATCGACTGCGCGTTTCTAATGGGAGAATCGGCCTCGCCCGCGATCTTGCGCGAGCTTCTGCATTCGCCCGGCATCGATCTCATGGACTTCCGCCAAGCGGACGCCTACACGCGCCGGTTCGATTATCTCAATAAGCTCGTGCTGCCGATGGGCGTCATCGACTTCGGCAAAAATATCCCCTCCCACGACATTCATCTCATCGCGCCCACGGTCGAACTGGTGGCGAGGGCGGGGCTGCACCCTGCGCTCTCGGACCTTCTGATCGATGCGGCCAGGCAGGTGAATGGCCGCGCCACGCTGCTCCAGCGCCGGGGAGAGTTCCCAGCACCCCTGGGCGACGAGTTCCGCATCAGCAGCGATGCGCTCCGCTATTACAAATCCGGCAAGAGCTTTCTCTACAGCGCCCTCCCGTTCTGGGTGGCAAGCCTTGTGGATCGCGTCCTGGCCGTGTTCCTACCGATACTCGTTCTGCTGATCCCGAGCTTCAAGATTCTTCCCGCACTGTATGCGTGGCGCATCAAGTATCGGATCTATCACTGGTACGGCGCGTTGCTGGACCTGGAACGCGACCTCCACGCCGGTGCCACGCCGCGCGAAGCGCTGCTCAGGCGACTGGACACCATTGAGGAGGCGGTCAACCGGATGAAAATCCCGGTCGCCTTCGCGGATCAGCTCTATGTGTTGCGCGACAACATTCGTTTCGTCCGCGAGCGCATCGCAGAAGCGGCGAACATGGGGCCTCAAGCCGCCGAGGCCGGATAGTCCCCTCGAAGGCGGCAAGAAGGGCCTGGCCCATGGGACCGTACGAGATGGCAAGTCATGTGGAATCGGTGCTGGGCACGGACGAGGAGATTCGCTACCGCGCGAAGATCGCGCCCGCCTCGTATGGGTCCCAATGGATCGTCGCCGCCGTCTTTGTGATCTGGGGCACTTCGGGTGCGATCGTCGCCGCATTCGGTGCCCAGGAGAGGCTGACCTTCTTGGGCCTCGCCCTGCTGGCCCTCGGTGCCATCTACAGCCTGCCGCCCATCGTGGCGATGCGCTCGACCGAGTTGGTCATCACGAACCGGCGCGTCATCGCAAAATTCGGTCTCATCCGCCGCACGATCATCGAAATGAGTCTCGCCCGGATCGAGAGCCTGCGCGTCGAGCAAAGCCTGCTCGGACGCCTGCTGAATTTTGGCGATATCGTCCTCATCGGCACAGACGGCGCCCGAGAGCGCATCTCGCGCATTGCGCGCCCCTTGGCGTTCCGCCGAAGCTACGAGGACATCGTCACCCGCATGGAGGCAAGGGAAGGTCAAGAGGACCGGCGCGGCCCCTAGAGGGGGTCCTGGCCCGCCGTGCGCGTTCCCTGCACGAGAATCTCGCCGATCAGCCCGGGGGCGTCCGCCTTGGGGTTGTTGACGCGCGGGGAGACGGGATATCGCCGCATCGCCTCGCTTGGAAACGGCGCAAGCAACGACCGCACACTCTGCACATCGGCCTTCGCGTCGAGCCACATCGCATGGCCCGCCGGCGGCACAATCACCGGCATGCGGTCATGCACGGGCGACAGCAGGTCGTTGGCCTGCGTCACCACGATCGTGAAAGACTCGATGACTGCCTTATCCGGGCCTTCCCAATGTTCCCACAGCCCGGCCATCGCGAAAGGTTCGCCGGTCTTGAGGCCGATATAATAGGGCTGCTTGAAACCGGCGGTCAGCTTCCACTCGTAGAAGCCGTCTGCCGGAACAAGGCAGCGCTGGTGGCGAAAGGCCGAACGGAAGGCCGGCTTCTTCTCGACCGTCTCGGCGCGCGCGTTGATCATGCTGTAGCCGGTCTTCGCTTCCTTGGCCCAGTGCGGGACCAGCCCCCAGACGAGCCAAGCGAGTTCCGGCCCCCTGGCGCCCAACCGGATGACCGGCACAACCTGCGAGGGTGCAATATTGTAGCGCGCGAATCCGGTCGGCCAGCCACCGATACCGAACACCTTTTCCAGCACCGCAGGGGCGCTGACAAGCGTATAGCGACCGCACATGGCTGGCCTCTATCCTGTGACGCGGAGGGTCGCCAAAGGCACCTCGCGTGGACATCGGACGGTTGCATCGGATGGCGCCACGCGGAATGCCCGACGCTCGGTCGGGTGAGCCCCTCAATTCTTGCGGCTCACCCGCCACAACCCAACCGTCCTCGACTCCTCTTTAAGTCTAGACGCGCGAAGACGCGGTTTGCGAGCCCGTCGAGCCCAGACGGCGGAAGGCGGGATGGCTGCGGGCGTGCCGATCAAGCCTCGCGCGCGGCCATCGGCGCAGTCGTCCGCCCGCCACGAAGCCACCTGTTCGGTTGGAGCGTTAGCGCGTCGCGAGCCAGCTTATCCCGGCAAGGACCACGACAGGCACCGCAAAGGCGGCATCCCGCGCATGGCCCGTGTGCACCAGCAGCCCCTCAAGGGCGAGCACCACCGCGACGATGGCGACATTCGCGCGGTCGCCGAACAAGGTCTTGAACAAGGCTTTCATGATGCCCCCTCCTCGGCGGCGGCGCGGCGCATACGCAACAGGGCTGCGACGCCCAACCCGGCCAGGAGGTAGAAGGCCACGAGCAGCGGCAGGCTCCAGTCCCCCGAGGGCCAGGCGGCGTCCCCGGCCAACGCCTCCAGGGTCCAGAACGTCCCGAAGGACACGATCATGGCGCCGACGCCAAACTTGATCGCGTTCTCCGGCACGCGGCGCAGCGGTGCCCGCGCCAGCAGGCCCGCGAGTGCCACCAAGGCGCACGCGAGCAGCGCCGCACTGGTCGCCACGAGAGGATGGCCGCTCTTGAGCCCCAGGGCCACGACGATCAGCCAGACCTCCAGGCCTTCCAGCAACACCCCCTTGAAGGCGATCAACCACGCGGCGCGACGGTCGCCGGCTGCCAGCCTGTGGCGGGTTTCGGCGAATTCCGCGTCCTCGTCGTGCAGGGCCTTGAGGCCGGCCGCCCTGGCAATGGCCTTAGCGAGCCAACGCACCCCGAACAGCAGCAGGAACACCCCGATGATGAACTGCAGGCCGTGCATCTCGAGGCCCAGCCGCAGCACGCCGCCGGTCGCTACCGTCATCACGGCCAGCACGCCCAATGCCGCCGCGGCGGCGCCCGCCGCGCGCCCCCAGCCAATCGTCAGGCTCACCGCCAGTACAATCGTGAACGCCTCGACCCACTCCACCGTGGCGGTCAGGAAGGTGGCCAGAAATATGCCCCAGTCAGACATGGCTGTGATCTCCGTCGGATGGAAAGACAAAAATATGCTCGGGGGCAATGTGAAGGCGCCCCTCGCCCGCGGCAGGCGGACCCGCCTCGTAGCTGCACAGCGGCGTGTTGATACCTGACAGCTGCCAGTAGGCCCGATAGACCCCGGCCTCGAAAACGCAGTGCACAAGACGGGCCGGGATGCCGTCGGCCCCATCGACCCGGATGCCGGCGGGCCGAATGAACACGCACGCCTCCTCGTCCTCCGTCACATTAGCCACGCTCGCTCGATGGAAGCGTCCACCAAGCTCGACGCCCAGGCCCTCGTGGCTGCGTCGGACCCGGGCCATGAAGCCGCCCTGTGCCCCAATGAAGCGAGCCACTTGGGCTGTGGCGGGACTCGCATAGAGTGCCTGCGGCGACGCCGTCTGAGTGAGCGCACCGTTCTCAAGGACGGCAATACGGTCGGCCATGCGCCAGGCGTCCAGGGGATCGTGGCTCACAAACAAGGCGCCGGCCCCGAACTCTCGGGTCAAGGCGCGGATCTCCAGGCGCAAGAACTCTCGGGCATCCACGTCCAGGCTTGACAGGGCCTCGTCGAACAGCAGCAGATTCGGACGAGCCGCCAGCGCCCGGGCAATGCCGACGCGCTGCTGCTCTCCGCCGGAAAGCTGGGCGGGGCGCTTGTCGGCATGGTGCCCCACCCCGATACGCTCCAGCAGCGCTTCGGCCAAGCGATTGCGCTCGGGGCCGCGTCCAGGGATGACTGCCGCGACGTTCTCCCGACAGCTCAGGTGGGGCCACAGGGCATATTCCTGGAATACCATGCCCAAGCCGCGTCGCTCCGGCGGTGCCCACACGCCCTGCGCCGGCGCGTCCACATCTCGGCCCCGCAGTCGGATAATGCCTCCATCGAGCCGTTCAAGTCCTCCAATCAAGCGCAGCAGCGTCGTCTTGCCGGAGCCGGAGCCGCCGATCAGCACCACGAACTCTCCCGGCGCCATGCTGAAGGTGACATCGCGAAGCACGCGGGTGCGGCCATAGCGCTTGTCGACCGAACGCATTTCCAATAGATCGTTCACGCGGCGCACTCCTCGGTGCGGCGTACCGGACTGGCGGCGCGCAACAGCAGGGCCAGCAAGACCGCGATGGCGAGCGCCAAGCCAATGCCCGCGAACGCGAGCCGTGCTTCTTCGCCATAGCGCAGCTGCATGTTCAAGGTCACCAAGGCCACACCGATGGGCGGGCGACCCGCAGGATAGAGCAAATCCGAGATGGGGAGTTCGAAGAAAATCTGGCCAAAGGCCAGGGTCCATCCCCACAGGAACGGCGAGAGCAAAAGCGGCGCGTGAATCTCCAGGAGGCGGCTGGCCCAGGGGACGCCGTGCAAACGGGCCGCCTCGGACAGGTTGCCATGCACCTGCCCGAGGGGCCCCTGCAGGAACCGCATCAGCATGGGCACCTGGGCTGCCACGTAAGCAACAATCAGAAGCAGCGGCGTGCCATAGAGCGGCAACCACCGATCGTTGAAGGCAATCACATAGGCCGCCCCCAGCACCAACCCCGGGATCGCCATATTGCCCAGGCTGACCGCTTCCAGCAGGCGTCCCGCACGCGCGCCACCGGAGCGTCGGCTCATCACGACGGACATGGCCGCTGCCACCGCCAAAGCGGCCCCGAGGCTGGCATAGATCGTGGAATAGAGCAGGCTGTCCCACCGTATCGGACGGGTCGCATCAACACTGGTCGGCCAGATCGCCACATAGGCCAACGCCGCGCCCGGCAACGCCAGGCCAAGGGTGGCCAGCACGGCCAGCGCGCCGCCCGCCGCCCGGCGCTCCATCGGGCGGCAAGGCACCGCTGCCGCCGGACGCGCACGGCCGTGAACCAGCACACCGCTGTGCCGCTTCCCCAGGTACAGGTGGACTCCTCCGGCCAGGGCCGCCAGCCCGACCAGCGCCCAGCTCAACCGAGCCGCGCCGGCAAACTGCACGGGCGCCGTGGCGAGGTGCTCGTAGATGGCATAGGTGAGGATGCGCAGATGCAACTGCGCCCCGAGGGTCGACGGGATACCGAATTCCTGGATGCTCTCCGCAAACACCACAGCGAAGGCCGACCCGGCCGCAGGGAGCAACACGCGCAGCAATACGCGGCGCCGGCGCCAGGCGGACAGGCCGAGAATTCGCGCCGCATCTTCCAATTCCGCGCCGATGGCGGCCCAACTGCTGCGTGCCGCCAAAGTCGCAAAAGGCAGCCCTTTAAGGCTCAGAAGCGCGACGATGCCGGCCTCGCTGAAAAACAGGTCTGCCAGCAGGCCATGGTGCAGGAACCGGGTCGAGAAGACGATCTCCCACGCGGTCGTGAGCAGATAGCTCGGCGTCAGCAACACCATCCACAGCACGGCCATAAGCCAGGCATTGCCGCGCCAACGTCGCCGCTCCAGCAGCCAGCCGAACCACACACCCACCGGCACCGCCACCAGGGTGCTGGTCAACCCCAGCCGCAGGGTATTGGCGATCGCCTCCAGGTTCAGGGCGGCGTCTTCCGCATGGGCCGCGACTTGTGTCGGGCCAAGAGCCGGAAACCATGGCAGCAACAGCAATCGGACGATGGGATAGACGAACAATCCGGCAAAAAGCAGGAGCGGGGCCGCGCTGCGAAGGGGGCGGCCGATACGTCGCAGCCGGTTCATCACTGGCCGACCACGACGCGGCTGAACCAGCTGTTGATGCTGGCCTCCCGCGCACCCCACTGGGCAGCGGGCAGCACCTCGACATCGATGCCGTGGAGAGACGGCAAGCGCTTGTTCGGCGACGGCGCATTGCGGGTGAGGGGCCAGTAGAGGGCGTCCCCCTCGCTGTCGGCCATGCGCAGCCGTTGGGTCGCGGGCGCCATGGCAAAGCGGATGAACCGTTCTGCCTCCGTCTGCAGGCGCTCCGGCGTCCCCGCCGCGACCATGATGACACTGGGCAGCGCGAACGCGGGCGTGGGAAGAACGACCCTAAGGTTCGCGTCCTGGGCCGCCCAGTTCCAGGCCGCCGACGACTGGGTGATGGCAAGCTTGATGTCACCGGCCTTGAGCGCGGCCAGGGTATTGGCATTCTTCGGGTAGACGCGAAGGCCGTTGGCTTTGAGGCCCAGGACGAAGGATTTGCCGGCCGGCCAGCCGCCGGCCTGGGAGAGCATACCCGCCAGCATGGGGAACATCGGCCCCGAGATGGCGGGGTTGTTCATGCCGATGGCCCCGCGCAGCGCGGGGTTTTCCAGGTCGGACCAGCGTCGCGGCGGGGTCGCGAGAGTCGACGGCCGGTAGGTGAACGCACCGGCCAGGGTGAGGCCCGTTGGGGTGTAGCTGCCGTCGGCCGGCACCAGCTTGCGCCCCAGAGACGTCCAGGGAAGCTCAGGCACCGTATGCAAGGCAGCCAAGTGGGCACGGTCCAACCCGGCCGCGGCCTCATTGCCGTCAAACCAGGCCAACGTCCACTTTGGGCGGTCCCCCTCGGCGGAGACTCTGGCGAGCAGGGCGCCCGTCGACACGTCCACGACGGTCACTGGAATGCCCGTGGCGCGGGTGAATGCGCGGGCCACATCGTCTCCGTAATCCACGGCGCTGTACAGCACCAGACCCTGCGGCCCTCGCGGCCACAAAGCCCAGCCTGCGGCCACGACCAGCGCAAGCAAAACAAAGCCAATCGGCAGCAGTCGCTTCACGATGTGATCCTCCAGGAAATACAAAAAATTGCCACGTTGTCACGAGACGCGCACGGGGACTGGCGGATCCCCTCCGGCCGCCCGTTCCCGTCAGGGATTGCGCGCCGCCGGCCGGTCCGCGGCGAGACGAACGCCCGCCAGATCCGCCCAGGGCTCGCCGGGGAGCACCCGCGTGCCTTGCAGGGCCACCGCCCGCAGGAGGTGCGTCGACAATCCCAGACTCGCAAGAATGGTCGGGGCCACCTGCGTCGTGGAGACGCGCTCCCGCACCTCCACATCGCGCCGCGCCAAGTGGGGATTCGAAACCAGCAGTGCAACACTGGTGTCGTCCGCGCTGAAGCCGCCATGTTCGGCCTTCTTGGGATCGCCCGCCCGCGCATAGATGACCCCGTCCCTCGGAATGACGATCATATCGGGCGCGCGGGAGTCGCTTCGCCGCAGCCCGAGTCGCCTCAAAAGGCCGCGCCCAAAGAGGACGCGGCGCACGCCAAGCGCCTTTCGGTGCGCGCGCAGCGCCGCCACCACGGCCTTCACTTTGGCTGCGTCTCGCAGCCAGATGAGGGCGACTTGGTCGGCGGTGATTTGTGCAACCTCGCCTTGCGCGGCACGGGCAACGACACGTTCCAGCAGGCGCCGGTCGACATGCCTGACGGCATGCGGGTCAATCGGCCCATTCCCGTGCTTGGCGGTGACGATGACCAGCGTGGAGCCCAGAAGCCTGCGGGCGCGCAAGGCGGCGACGATGCGCCCGATCTGGCGATCGCAGTGGACCAGTGCGGCCTCGAGAGTCGGGGACGGGTGGCCGGCGGCATCCTGGTAGCCCCCCAGCTTCTCGCCCACGTTTGCGGCCTGCAAATTGAGCCCGAAGAGTGTGGGCACCGGCGCAGGCACCCGCCCGTCATGACGGAACCCGCCGATCTCGTGCAGCAGCGCGTCGACCTTGCCATCGTCGTACCGCTCGGTATGCGAGAGGCTCGCCATGATCGCACCCCTTCCCTGGCCCACAGGCCCGGCGAAATTCGCGCCAATCTCCGGCGTATAGAGGTCGTTCACCCCCTTCCCGCTCGGACCGTCGACGATCTCGTAGACCGGGTGCTTATCGATCCAAGCCGTATAGCCGCCTGCCGCCCTCACCACCTCGAAAAGGGTATTGACCCGCAAGTAATCGTGGGGATAGACCGGCGCGCAGCCTCGCCTCGGGTCTCGCGGCAGGCGGGCCGGATCGATCGTCGGGGCGCCGGGCGCAGCACCCGGCTGGTCGACCGTCTCATCGAAGACCACGGGCGTCCCGACACGCCTGCACCGGCTGCCCGGCGGCGAGAGGCGTCGGTCATACGTCACGTCGTAATACACCCCGGTGACCGCAGGCGTTCCACCCGTGACGAGCGCCAGCAAGCCAGGAAACGAGTCCGCAGGCGCCACCGTATGCGCGCCGCCGTATACGACGCCATCGCGCGCAAGCGTCGCCAGCGCCGAGCGGGGGTGTGCCCGAATGAACAACCGAAGATCCTGGGCATGCAAGCCGTCCACGCTGATCATCAAGACATGCCCGACCGCATGCCCGCCGGGTTGGAGCGCGTGCGCCATCGGCGCCATCCCGGCCAGGACAGCCGTGATAACGCCCAACTGAAACCATTTGTTTTTCATGTTCTTCTCGTTCTGCTCGGCGAACGCCGCCAACCCTTATATTTCCGCCGCCCTCCCAGGGATGTCCGCCGTCCCTGTCTTCTTGGCGAACTCAATGCCTCTTGAAATGGAACAGGACCCACAGCCCCAAATTGAACGTCTTATGCGCCAGTTGCTTAGGCGGCACGGGAAGCGTCGCGTCCCGGACCGCGCTCAGCGCATTGGCATTGAAAACGCCGAGCCCTCCGGGCGTCACGATGGTCAAATGACTCACGACCCCGTCACGAAGGTCGAAACGCACCTGCACCTTCCCCTGCGCCCGCAACAGGCGGGCCTCGTCCGGAAACCTGACGGCGTCCTGGATGGCGCTTCGCACCTCCCCCAGATAGGTGGCCCTTTCCCCGGGGTTTGGCAGCGGAACGGGTGGCGGCACTGCCTTGGGGGGTGGCAGCACCGGCGCGGCCACCGGAGAAGGCGGCAGCGGGGCCGGGGGCTTAGGCATCGGAATCGGCCGGGGCGGCGGTGGCATCACGGGCTTGATGCGGCGATGCAGCACGCGAGGCTTGATCACCTTGGGCTTCGGTCGCGGATGGGGCTTCACCCGAGGCTTGGGCGGCACGACAGGCTTCGGGAGCTGGACCAGGCGCACCTCTTCGATAGGTGGTGGTGTCTGCGGCGTGTATCGATGCGCGAGCACCCATACGACGCCGACGAGCAGCAGCACCTCCACCACGATCGCCAGCCCAAACGCGGAACCCAGGCGAGAGTCGGGCCGCAATTCGGCTTCCGAGAGCGGAGGCGGAGGCGACGAAAAAACCATGGGAATCGCGGTCATGGCTTCATCGCGGCTTCGCTGCCAGTCCGACGGCGGTGATGCCGGCCTTGCGGCAGGCATCCATGACCTTGACCAACTGCTGCACGTCCGCGCCCTTGTCGGACGCGATCGTGATCTGGGTCTTCGCCGGGCGCCCACGCAGCCGGGCGGTCAGTTGCGCCAGCATGACCGGCTGGCCGTCGAGTTCGAGCGAGCCATCGTCGTGCAGCGTCAGCATCAGTTTCGGCGGCGGCAGGGTTTGCGCGGTGGTCGAGCCGGGCAGATGGGAGGGAATCCCTTGCGCCGGGATCATGTGGATCGTGACCATGACGAAGAACACCAGCAGGAACAGCATGATGTCGATCATGGGAATGATTTCGACACGCCCCTTGCGCATTTCCAGGTATTGCATGGCCTATCTCTCCTGCGCCGCATAGATGGTCGCGGTGGCCTGGGAAGCGTGCAGGCCGTTGTGATGGTCGACCCCGTCCAGGCGGTTTACAAGCATGGTTCGCAAGGTCTCCATCTGGTGGACCAGATAACGGACCCGGTTATGGAGTCCATTGAAGGCCACCAGCCCGATCACAGCGATCACGAGGCCGAAGGCCGTGGCCATCAGGGCTTCGCCCACGCTGCCGGTTATCTGCACCGCATCGCCGGCCGCGTTGCCCATAAACTGGAACGCATGGAACATGCCGATGATGGTACCCAGCAAGCCGAGCAGCGGGGCAAGCGTGATGATCGTGTCCAAGAGCCACATGCGCCGGTCCAGGGTGGGCACCTGCCGCATCACCACCTCCTGCAGGAGCTCCGACAGCTTGCCGCTGTCGCGCACACGCGGGAATCGGACAGGCACTTCGAGAATCGCCTTGAACGGCGCACCGGTGCGTTCTCCCAAGCCGCGCAGGCTGCCATGGTCGAGATGGCTCAACTGGGCCACGGACTCGGCCACCCTTTCCCCATCACGCTGAATACGGGCAAGGACCAGAAAACGCTCGATGCCGATCGTCAACGCGGTCAGCAGCAAAATCGGCATCAGGTAAAGAATACCGCCTGAATGACTCGCCACTTCGTTCAGATTCTGCCAGTTCATCGTGTGCTCACCTCCATCATGCCGATGGCCCGCAGCCGGCCAACGCGGCTTATGCCCACCGGTGGGATCGTCCCGCTCTCCATGCTCTTGCGTCCTCGACTATTACAATGCTAGGAAAATCGTGTTGCAGGCTCATGAAACTTTTGTGACGCCCTCGGCCAGGGTCGATCTGTCGTGCCGGCTCGCCCATCGCAGCGCCGTACGGCGGTTCCTGCGCCGTCGCGGAGGGCAACACCTTCCGCCGAGCGGCCGTCTACATCGCACGGTCGGGCATGGAGCGACGCCGGCAAACCGGCCGGCTTGAATTCCCCCTGGCCTGTAGACGTAGGGCAAAGACCACTGGGTTGCGCCGCCCGGCCTGCCCCAGCTTCCGGGAAGGCCAGGCGACTCGCGGGTCGGGGTCAGAAATCGGCCTTGAGCCCCGCATAGTAGGTGCGCGGTGCACCCGGCATGGCGAGGGTATATCCGGGCGTGCCACCAAACCAGCCGCCCCCGCTGATGAACTGGTCCACGTTGTATTGCTTGTTCGTCAGGTTGAGCACACCCGCATTCAACACCACGTCCCGCAGGAAGGCCTGATGCAGCGGCACGGTCGCGTCCAGATTGAAGTTCCACAGACCATAAGCCGGCATCTTCTGGTTGGTCGGCGCAGTGGCCATGTCGCTCCACATGTATTGCGGACCCGTATACTCGTAACTCAGGGCCGGAACCCAGAGCGCACCCGCCGCATAGGCCTTGTAGCTCACGCCTGCACTGAAGGTGCGCAGAGGCACCTTGGACACAGGCAAGCCACTGTAGCTGAGGCCACCATTGTTGATCGTGTAATTGCTGAAGTCCGCCTTCTCGATGTTCAGGTGCGCGAAGACGCCCACGTGGTACCCGAGATCGTCAGCCAGCGAGAGATTCACGCCCCTGTAGGTTGAATCGCCAAGGGCATCACCCACATAGTCGCCCGCCAGGGTTGTCAGCGGGATGAACTGGTTCAGATAGCGCAGGTGGAAATACGCGACCGACATCAGGAAATGACGCAGGTATTGGGCGCGGGGGACGTAGATCTTGAAGCCCAGGTTGTAGTCCTTGGCCTGCTCGAGCTTGTAGATCGGCGGTTCGGTCTGGAACAGCCCGCCGCCGCCGCCGACCGTCGGTTCCTTGTAAGTCTCGGCGTAGTTGGCGAAGGTCGACAGCCACGGCAGCACCCGCAAGTTGGCGCTGATCGAAGGCTCCCATTTGTGGTGGCTGGCGGTCGAACCGGGGCTCGTACCCTGGTCGTTGCCCGGCGCCAACGCATAGGACGTCGCGAAATCGGACGCTCCGGCCGGACTGTAGACCGTCCAGTAATTGATGAAGCGAATGCCCGGTGTGATGTCCAGGTTGGCGGTCGGACTGATCTTGTCCTGCGCGAAGACGGCCAGATCGGTCTGGTCGAAATAGTTGCTGCGGTAGTGCCCGTTCGGCGTCGAAATGCTGCCATAGACCGTCGTCGAGGTGCCCACGAGATCGGCTGGATTGTAGAAGGAATTGCGGCTGTTATACGTGCTCTTGATGAGAGAAACGCCGGTCGAGATCAGGTTGTACGGGAGCGAGAGATCACCCCAGAACTTGTCGCCGTAGATCGACGTAGACGGATTATTGTATTCGTACAGGTTTCCGGGGCTCGTCAGGCCATAGTTGGCATAGTGCTGGTGGAGCCGCTTCTCCATCTGGTACCACAGCAGATTGTGCAGCGTCAGTCCCTGATTGACCGCGGCGTTGAGCTTGGCATAGATGATCCGCGTCTTGTTCGTGTCGTCCTTACGCCAGATGTCGCCCGGCAAGGTGCTGTAGAAACCCGTCGTCTGCTGGCTGTACAGCGGGGTGTTGGGCGTGCCGTCCACGGTCACGCCGGCAACAGGGGTCGTCGGCACGACCAATGGGCGGTAGCCTTGGCTCTTGGCCTGGTAGATGCCCACCGAGAAATCGCCGTTGTCGAACGTCTTGCGCGTCTTGAGGAAGACGGCGTAATTCTTGCTGCGGCTATCGAAGCCGTCTGGGGCTTGGCGGTAGCTGTCAGCGGAGCCGGTGCCGCCGGCCAGCACGGTCGACCAGCCGTCATGCGTTCCGGTGTTGAGCTGGAAGGTATAATTGCGTGAACTGTCGCTGCCCACGCTGAAACCGACCGAACCCCCGAATTTGTTGCTGGGTTGCACCGGCACGAAGCCGATCTGGCCGCCGATGTTGTTGAACCAGCGGTCTTCCGGGTCGCCGGGGCCATACGTGATGCCGATGCCCTGGATCATGCTCAGTTGCGGCACCAGGTCGGTTTGCCACAGTCCGCTCGACGGATTGGCCATCGGCACGCCGTCGAAGGTGACGGACAAAGAGCCATTGTCGATCTGCGACCCGCTGAATCCGCCCCAGCCCTGCTTGATCCCGTTGATGCTGATGGAGTTCTTGGTGGAGCCGGTCACGCCGTAGCCGGAGACGCTCACACCCGGCGCAAGCTGAAGGGCCTGCGCCGCGCCCGCGAAGGGTCCAACCGATTTGAGTTCGGCCTTGCGCAGGACCGTCACCGACTGCCCTGACTTGAAGACGTGGCGCTTACTGATCTTCTTCGCTTGGCTGGTCTTCGCGGGCTTCCCGCTGCTCGATCCCTGTGCGTTGGCCTGTACGCTACCGAGGTTGGTTGGCCCTTGCGCAAACGCGTTCCCTGCACTCGCCGCGACAATTGTGGCAAGCATGATTCGTAGAAGCGGCTTCATTCTCATGTCCGGTCCATCACACATCGCTTTCTCTCCCGTCTTGGTCATTTTTTGGCACAGGGTCGAGGGGAACTAGCCCCATTTCACCGGCATCATCGCTAGGCAGCCCCCTATGGAAGGCCGAATAGAATGCGGCGCAGTCTCGGAAACGGGAGAAGTCTAAGAGAACAATGTGACGTCAGTATTGACCCATTCTTACCCGAGACTTACATAACCCTATGCAACAGGACCATTGCCCATAGGGCTGAGCATGCTTCCAGGATGGGCGCCCTAATACCAATTTTTCCATTGCAGGCAATCGATCGGGGCGTAGAGGAGAAACGCACGGTATTCGCCAAAATGGCAATGCGCGAAAACGCATAGGGCGACAATCAATAGGGCCGACTGATCGCAACACGACCCGCGAGGGTAAAATTTACTTCACGGCCCTAACGACGCTCTGCTGCAACCGCCGCTCCGTCCGGACCAAGGGCGGCACGGCCACGACGCGGTATCGCAATTGGCAGCATGGCCTCGCTTGCACTCAATCGACGTCCTCCGCCGGGGGCATCAAAGGCGACCTCATGAGAATCCCTTCTTGGCGGCGGCGTGAGATAAAATGGCTTGTGGGCAGAATTTGCGGGTGAAGCCCTAGTTTTTGGGCAGCCAGATGGTTGGTGGCACTGAGGCGGTGGCGTGGGTTCGCGCGCTTGTGCACGCTTTGTCCACGGCAAGCGGCCTCGAGGCCAAGCGCAGCGATGGGCAAAGGGTGCGTAAGTGCGCCCCGGGGCGGATACGTGCTGGAGCACACGATGCGTCGGTTGGAACGGACTGAGAAGGAGCATCCTGGCAAGATTTCTGAGAGAATGAAGTTGTCCAGACAAACATTCCTCACGACAAGGCCAGGATGCAGATCAAGACTATCCGCAGGCGGATCCAAGAGTTCCAGTCCTTGGTGGATACGGCGGTGCGTTGGGCGGAAGAGCCCGACGGCCCCGCGCTAATGGACGTGCGAAGTGCGCGTGCTGTGGCGAGGAACGGCCGGGCTATGGCACCTTGCCTGAAAGGCGCTTCGAGTTCGTCCCGCTGTGGGGCATTGGGCGGTGGGCCAACACCGCCTGACGCAAGCTTATGCCTGGCTTCTTGCCCGCTGGGCGAAGCGCCTATCATGGAAGGAGACGGCCGAAGTTTTCATGCCGCCGCCACTACCCCGGTGGGATGACTGGGTGCACGTTTCGCTCGCTTCCCCAGCCATGTTGGCTTCCACAAAATACGTTTCGAGGCCTGCTCAGCGTTCACTCGCGTTGCAGCCCGCATGCTCGCTAAGGCCCTTACAGGACGCTGTTGCACCAGACGCTTCAACCGCTTTGTTACCTTCACGGTTGCTCCCCTTGCTGCCGGCCGGAGCGAAAGGTGCCGGGCGGGAGTCGCACCCGCTGAGAGGCGCCACCTTTTCACGGCGCACACAAAGTAGAACCAATCACATAAAATTTTGGGGCCAGCCCATTTTCGGGGAGACCATCCATGCGTCGCTTAGCCGAACGACTGACCTTGCTTTCCATCCGCCAGGATGACGGCGCCGAAACACTGGGGATTCGCACGCCCCAGGGCATTCTGGATGTGCGCTCCGTCGCCGCTCGCTTCTCGCTTCCCGCTCCGCAGACCCTCGAGTCGATGCTACGCGAATCGCGAGGAGCCGAACTCGAGGCGATCATGCACCACGCCCTTGCCGCAGGGGATGCCGCCCTCTTCCGCCCCGAAGCATCGATCCGGCATGGCCGTCTGTTCACCCATCCCGAGAAAATCGTCTGCGTCGGCCTCAACTACCGGCGCCACGCCGCCGAAGTAGGCGCGCAACCGCCGCGTTTCCCGCCGCTTTTCAGCAAATTCGCCAACGCGCTGGCGCCGCATGGCGGCACTATCGTGCTGCCGCCGCCGGAGATCGCGACCCAGTTCGATTACGAGACGGAACTCGTCGCCGTGATCGGCAGACCGGCTCGAAACGTCAGCGAGCACGAGGCCCTCACTTATATCGCGGGCTATTGCGTCGGCCACGACTTCTCCGCTCGCGACCTGCAGATGGAACTGCCCGCCGGCCAATGGCTGGTGGGCAAGAGCCTGGACGGGTTCGCGCCGGTCGGCCCCTATTTCGTGTCTGCGGATCTGGTCGGCAACCCCGATCGCCTGGCCATCTCCACCCGGGTCAATGGGGAACTGCGCCAATCTTCGAACACCTCCGATTTCATCTTCACGATGCCCCAGCTCGTCGCCTACATCTCCCGCTACTGGACCTTGATGCCGGGGGACCTCATCTTCACGGGAACCCCGGAAGGCGTCATCCTCGGCTATCCGGAAGCGCAGCGGCGCTGGCTGAAGGCCGGCGACGAAATCGTCAGTGCCATTGAAAAACTCGGTGAATTGAAATTCCGCCTGAGCTAACGGTACCAACAGGCCGCTACCGGCCAGACGCCTGAGCCGTTGCCCGCAAACCGGACCACCAAGCCACCGTAACCTTTCTTCTCCCCGCCCCCATGGGGTTCGACGACACGGACCACGCAAGGAGAGCAACGACACCCTCCAGCACATTCGTAACGGCGACCGGGCGGGCCGGAAACCGTTCGAAGGCGCTCGACGCCCACGATGACGCAAAGGAACGGCCTTGCCCACGCGCCTCGCCGCAGGACGTTCTGGAACCAACTCAACGGCGCACGAACCTGCACCCGTTGGGTCATCAAGCGCCTCATCACCTTGCCCGGCGACCGGGGTCACGGTCTACGGCGCGCAGTGGCCGTTAACGGTGATGTGCTGTCCTTGTCGGGCAATCCGGCCGACACCGGGGCGCCTGGGGTCACTCATCGTCATCCCCCCAACGACGGTGATGCTCACGCCATCCGCGGCGCCACCCCCGATGCCACCCTCGGTCGTAGTCGTAGCGGTAGTATGCGGCCGCTCTTTCCACCGGGATCTGAATGGTCGCTCCCGGGGCATAGGGAAGAGTCGTCACGTAGTCCTGCCCGTCATAAGCGTAGACGACTTGGTAGCCGGCGGGCACGCGCTGCGTATAATCGACGGTTCTGCATCGCTGAACGGTCTCGGCTCCGACTGCGCCATTGTCCAGGCGATTGCCGACGATCGCTCCGGTGATTGCCCCTGCCGCCGTCGCCACCACCCGGCCGTTTCCGTTGCCCACCTGATGGCCTAAAAGGCCGCCGGCGACCCCGCCGATGATCGCTCCTGCGAGTGAGCGCTGCGGCGGAACCCCACCGTACTCCGTTTCAGTCCAGCACCGCTCCTGCGGGCGATCGACCCGCGCGTAACGCGGCGTCACCGACACCACGGGAACGGATTCGTAGTATTCAGACGCCAAGGCTGGCACGGCGGAACTCAGCACTGCCAGGGCGAGGGTCAATTTCTTGAGCATTTTGCATTCCTCCTTGACGAATCAGTCGCGGTTCACAGGCATCTCCGCTCAGCGCGCGGAGATGCCATCGGGCTCGCAGTCAAAACCATCGCTGAGCCCTTGCGGCCCATATTACCCTTCGGAAGGTGAACGCAACCTGAACGCCAGCGGGCCGTTCCGCCAGCGCCACGCGCACGCGCTCTTCGCACGCCGGACGACCAAGGCACCATGCTCATCAGCCTGTTGTGATGGGCCTGCGGGCGGATCCCGCCTGCGGCTCAGTCGGGCGAAGCCGATGCTCCTAGCCAGAAGTCCAGATTCTTGTCCAGGAACTCATTCCAAGGCATGTAATGCGAGCCGTCGCACGAAAACGTCAGACCGACGATCCCGTTGAAGACGTTGAGCGTGCCGGAGCGCAGGTAGATCGTCTCATCCATGAAGCGCAGGGCGCGAAATACTTTCAGGACCCGCCTGATCGCATCCGCAGGAACGATCGCCCCGGCCGGGTACTCCCGACGCGGATAGGCGAGACAGAGGTTTGCATCCGTGAGATCGCCGATGCCGTGCAGACGGTAGCGGTAGGGGTCGTCCAGCAACCACAACGTCACGCGAGAGCTGGAGAAGTGCAGTTTGGCATGGAACACCCCATGCACCGTGATCAATTCGGTGAGCAGATCCAACACTTCGTCGATGTGCTCATCCATGGGACTCGTCACGCGCTCCTGATGAAACAGTCCGGCGCGGATCGCCGGGTCTCCCTTGAGTTGCATCCACTGCCCGGGTTGCTGGTACAAGGATTGGGTCGCAGGCAGTTCCCGCAGATCGAAGTCCGCACCCAGGTAACCCAGGAGGGCCCCGTTGCCCGCGACGATGCGCTGCACCGCCGTGAGCGAGGGGCGGCGCGCGTTGCGGCTGATGTAGGCGTCAGACAGGGAAAACGACCGACCGGCCAGCGCCTCGGCCAGGTACGGACGGTCGCTGCGCTCCCGTCCATAGTATTCGGGCAGCAGGCCCGCGCGCGAGGCATTGGCGGTGATTTGTCGGGCGTGGGCGTCCAGCACGTAGAGATATTTGCTGTACGGCAGTTCAATCAAGCCCTCCATAAGGCGGGCCTCAAGCGCCTGCCGGTCGGGCCAACCCTCAAGACACTTCTCGGCCAGATGGGCAAGCATGGAACGCAGCCAGCCCTTGAGGATCTCGCGCTGGCGCTGAATGGATTTCTGGAGCTCAGAATTCATGGTGACCTTCGGTCCGAACACAGGAGTTCGCGCGGGGCGGCGCCGCCGCCCTCCCACGCAATGGGCTGCCCAAGCGCGAAAGGCACTTATATCCCTTCCGTCACGACCACACGATTGCGGCCACCGTGCTTGGCCTGGTACATGGCTTGATCCGCGCGCGCAAGCATCTCGGAAAATTGCTGCGGCGTCAGCCCGCCCTCCCAGCCCGTGACGCCCATGCTGAGCGTGATATTCACGGCATGGCCATTTTCGACCGGCAGGGGTGCCGCGGCGACCCGCTCGCATACCTTCTGTGCCCGACGTTGGGCAGTTTCCAGATTGCAGTGGGGCATCAGAATGATGAATTCGTCACCGGCAAACCGTATGGCTGAATCGCCCTCTCGAATGTCCGAAAGAAGCAGCCGCGCAATATGCGCAAGGACGCGATCGCCCGTAGCATGGCCATGCTCGTCGTTGATCTTCTTGAACTGGTCGACGTCGAAGAGGATCAGCGAGCCTTTGCCGGGTGTCGCCGCATCGTTACGCGTCAAGCGGGCAACCGTATCCCACATGCCACGGCGATTGAACAGGCCGGTGAGTTCGTCCAGCTGCGCCTGTGCCGCCAGGCGTGCATTGGTCGCCTCAAGTTCATCGGTGGCGGCGCGCACGCGACGTTCCAACTCCTCGTTCATGCTGTCCTTGAGTTGCATGGCCTGCTGAACGCTTTTGGCCATCGCAACGCCGAAGCTGCGCAACGCTTCAATTTCCCGAGGGGCGATGCGGCCCAACCGGGGGAATGGCTCGGAATACATGCCACAATGCACTTTCTGAACGCCGCTGAGAACCTGGCGGAGGGATCGCGAGAGCCAGATGCCCAAGCCCGACGCCAGCAGCCACGCGAGCCCCAGGCCCGCCAATGCCACAGTCAGGCCGCGACGCAAGAGATTCTTTGCATGGACCGTCAATTCCGAGAGGGGCTGCGGCGTCAGGACTACCCAATGAAGTCCCGGGACCGACGCATAGCCACTGATCATGTTCTTCAGGAGAAAGGGCGAATAAAAGCGCATGACGCCATGATGTCCCTCCATTCCTGATTTCACGATGGGCCAAGCACTGATGTTCTTGATTTCACGAACCCATTGCGAATCGGGATGCTCGACGATATTGCCTTTGCCATCCGTAATGACGCAGTGGCCATGCTTGCCGAAATGGATCCCACGACACAGCGCACGCAGCGGCTGCAGATCGAGCGCCCCCACGAGCATTCCTCTCGGCGTCGCGTGTTCCAGCAGCACGGTCGGCTGGCCGTTTATCGGATCGTGCAGTACGGTATCGACTCTGCCCGGGTTCGAGAAAACGCGCGCCGCGATCGCCGCGTCGTCTCCGACAGCCGCGCTCAATGGCTTGCCGTGCACGTTCCAGGCCAAAGCTTGCCCCGTCCCCCCAGGCAGCAGCCAAACCTGCTCGAAATAGGGCTGAGCCCTGATGGCGCTACCCACCGCGTCTTCGTGTCTGCTCGCCAACATGGCGAGCACCTTGAGATTGCCGCGTGCCGCGCGCAGATACTCCGACACCGGCGTGGCGATATTGCGTGCCAGCAGCTCGTTCTTGTCCTGCACCTCGTTCATGAGATTGCCTTCGATGCCCGCGTGCAGCCACAGCGTGATGCACGCGATGGGCGTTGCCGCGACGAGAGCAAATGCGACGATCAGGACAAGCATCAGTGAGGGACGCCAAGTTCTCATGGTTCGGCCTTTCGTCATGTCACTTCCACCCGCCAGCGTCCAACGGAACCGACTTCGTCGCGCGCGGATCCGTCACCTCCGCGCCGGACGCCCCCCCGCCGCGTCCGGCACGCTGACCCGGCCTTTGGGAACGGGCTCTTGCCGAGACGACATCGCATCGAGGGCAGTCCATGGCCACTGGGCTCCAATCCAGATCCACAATTCGTTCAAACAACCCATTGAGGACATTTCGCATACGGGACGCGGCGGCCCCTGTTTTCGAGAACATCCCCTCGATTGCCCGTGCCATAAGGCATGGGATCAGCCAGTGACATAGCGACTCGATGGCGTTACGTCATCATCAATGGTCCCGCAGCGCTCCGGGGCGCCAATGTGCTAAAAAGAATATAAGGTCCTTTTAAATTAATTGCTAGCGCATCGGCGGAAACAACGCGGAATGAGACGACTGGCTCGCGCCACTTTCTTGTTGCCTTGGATACTGCTGGCATGGCTTTTCGGCACGACGGCCGCATTCGCCTCGCCCTGTTGCCTTCTGGCCCATTCTCACACAGGGTCGGGGGCGGGGCGTACCCCCCAGTCGGCATCGCACCAGGAAGCGCCGTCCATGCCTGGGTGCGCGCATATGTCCGACGCCGACCGAACCCATGCAATCCCAGGATCTGCTTCGCTCTTCGCCTTCTCGGGCCACAATTTTGCCGTACTGGCCTCCGCCCAGCCCATTCCGAAGGCCTATCCGAGTTTGCCGGATCGTTTCGTTACGCCCCTGCAGCCTCATCCGGAACAGCCATCCGTTTATCTGCGGACCTCCAGGCTACGAATTTGATCCTCGTCATGCAGGCACCCAACCGGCAGGGTGACGCCCTCCCGGGTGCCCGTCAATGAACTGGGCTGCGCCGCGGTCTACAGGCCATGCCCCGGTTTCTCCGTGTCATGTAGGCAAACCTGGCGAAGTCGCGGTGCTCGGCGCCTTCCGATCACCGCCGCGTTCGGGATATGTCAAACGTTTTTTGGCGAAAGGACACTCAAATGAACAACCTTCAGAAGCGCTTGGTCGGCTCTCTTGTGGCGTCGGCACTCGTCGCCATGCCCATTTGCGCGGCGTTGGCTCAGCAACTCCAACCGAGCGCCGCCACGGACTCCTCGGCAGGCTATGGGCCGATGGGCTATGGTTACGGTCCTCATTATGGCATGGGGCCGGGCATGATGGGGTACGGCTATCGTGGTTACGGTATGGGACAAGGCATGATGGGCGGATGGGGACTCGCAGGACTGGATCTTAGCAGCACCCAGATCGACAAGCTCAGCGGAATCCTTACGAACCTTGCGCGCACGCAGAGCACCCTGCGAATTCGGATGTTCAAGGCACGGCTCACGGCTCAAGAGCAGATCAATGCGGTCTTGACGAAAGAGCAAAGGGCCGCGCTGCAAAATGGCTGGGGGGGCTGGCGCATGATGGGGTACTGAGCGAACTGAACGGGCCTCGAGCGCTGGGGCACGGCAGCCCACCGCTCCGGCCCGTCCTGAGCACACCCCCCGGGGGGCCTCACAGGGGATCGAGGATCACGACATGGGCAACTTTGAACCTGGAATGATGGGCGGTTATGGGATTGGTTGGGGCTTCGGCGGCATCTTCATGATGCTCTGGTGGGCGCTGATCATCGGCGGAATCGTAATTCTGGTGAGGTGGCTTTCGGGCGCGTCCGCGCCTTTCCGTCGTCACGCGGACAAGACCGCGCTTGAGCTTCTCGCAGAGCGCTATGCACGGGGCGAAATTCCTCGCGACACCTACGAACAGATGCGACACGATATCAGGAAGTCGGAAGCGGCCGAATAGCAGGCCTGCAAGGATGCGCCGCGGCTCTTCTCTGGGCGAGGTCACCTTTCCGGTCCTCATCGCCGGCACGTTCCTGCCAGGGGTGGGACGGGCCCGATAGAGGCCATGTGAGACACGGCACGGCCCTCGGCCAGCACGCGATTGCCTTTACCGGCCGACGGCCCCGCCCTTCAGGACGATCATTCCAATCTCCGCGGCTCGGACCGATGCGGCGCGATCCACGTCGTCGGGCGGAAAACATGCGCTGACGGATTCCCACGCCGGGAGCGGCGAGGCCATCCGCCTGCTTGACGCAAGTCAAGTATTTTTCGTCACGCCTTGGATAAGCTGGTCACCAAGATGCGACCCCGAACCTCCGGGTCGCGACGATCATCGGGTTCGGCCAGATGAGCCGTTTCAGGTTCGACACAAGGAGTAAACAGCTATGAGCACCAAGGATGAAAGAATCTCCCGGCGCACGTTCTTGAAAGGCGGCGCCATGCTCGCCGCGATCGGCGTAGTCATGGCCAGCGGCACGAGCCGCCGGGCCTATGCGGGTGTGCCCCAAGCGGCCATGCAGTATCAGGACCACCCCAAGAACGGCCAGCATTGTTCGAACTGCATCCAGTTCGTTCCCGGCCCATCCGCCAAGGCCAACGGCACCTGCAAGATCGTTGACGGGTCCATCAGCCCGAACGGCTACTGCGCCGCGTTCTCCGCCAAGTAACGGCGCCTCGCGGAGGTACCGCGCGCAAGGGGCGGCCCCACGGGCCGCCCGTCGTCGCTCCGCCCACGCGATACGCCGATGGCGTCGTCGCTCCTGCCCGATCTGGACGAACGTTCCGCTCTACCCTTCCCAAAGGATGGGCAAGAAGGGGACCCAGGGTCTCAGGCCAAAGCGGCCTCTCCGGGGGAGACACGCCCGCCTACAGCATGAAATGGGCCAATATCCCGGTCAGGAGGCCCATTCCAGCCACTGCCCCAGCCAAGACCAGGAGAATTCGGGTGGGCACGACCCGCCCCACCATGACCAGGGACGGAAGGCTTACGGCTGGAAGGGTAATCAGCAGGACGCCGGCCGCCCCAATGCCCAGGCCGTGGTGGATGAGGGTCTGAATGATCGGAACCTCCCCGGCGGTGGGCACCACAAAAAGAGTGCCTGCCAAGGCCATAAAGGGCAGGATCCAGAGGGAATGCCCGATGGCCGGATCCATGGCGGGAAACAGCCAGGCGCGGGTAGCGCCCAGAAGCAGCACGATGACGGCATACTCTGGCAACAGGCTATAGACCATTTTGCGAAGCGCGGCGCCCCACCGGCCCAGAATGGCCCAGGCCGAGTAACTCATGGCATCGTCCTCGGCAGGCGGCAACAACGATGCGTCTTCCCCTCTCCGCTTTCCCATCCGGTCTCCGATGAAGGCGGCAAGGACGACCAAGCCCAGCCCCGTCAGGATCCGCAAGGCCGCCCAGTTCCACCCGAGTACGAAGCCTAAGAAGATGATGGTCGCCGGGTTCAGCACCGGATTTCCCACCCAATAGGCCAAAATAGCCCCGGCGGAAACCCGGCTTTTCCCCATGCCCACCGCGAGAGGGGCGCTGCAACAGGTGCACATCATCGAAGGGATGGCGAGGCACCCTGCCAAGGCCGAGCTCTTGAGCGTCCCGTTGCCCAAGACGCGCCACAGCCACCGCCGTGGCAACAGGGCCTCGACACCCGACCCGACAAGCAAACCAACGATCAAGGCAATCCAGATCGCCTTGAAGTATTTCAAGCTCCAATCCCAAGCCGCGGCAAAGGAGGGAGAGGGAGCGGCAGCACTGTTGCCGCTGACGATCGAGGGGCCCAAGCTATGGGTTAAAGCGACGTGAAATATTTTGTGGAAGTAAGGGTCCCATTTGGCGTAGAAGACTCCGGCCACCGCCACGACGGAGAACAGGACGATGGGCCAGACGGGAAAGGCGGCCATTTGCCTTCTCTGCGTTTGTGCTTCCAAAGTTCGACCCTCCTGAGAACGTTACGGAGCATTGTGCACGCGTGAGCTCGCCCGCGGTTCGCGGCGCTCGCGTGATTCGACCTTATTCCGTTATAGCGTGCCCAGCCCGTTCGCCATAGCGCGCAGTGTGTCTGAAACGGTGGTGCTCGTGGGATCGGGGTGCGGTGGGGATCACGGGCAGCAGCACCAGACACCAGGGCACCAGAGTGAGCGCAAGGCAAGCGCAAGACACTCTAGCGCCAGCCCGAAGAATGCACTGAAAATGGTGGCAGAATCCTTGTAATTCCTTATAACTCAATTGTCTAAGTCAGATAATAAGGAAGGATCCCGTCGTGACAGATTGTACCAGTCAACAAGAACTATTTCCGGGGTTTTCACATCGGCGCATAGAAGTGGATTTCAAGGGCGGTGCGGTTCATCTCCCACCCTCTTCTCGACCCAGAACTCCACTCGCTGGATCCGCTTGAGCCGGTAGATCTCGGATGCAGCTCCCTTGTGCTAGGGTGCCACCTCATCGATGTAGCGTTCCATGAGGCTTCGCACCATATGCCGGTAGGCGACGCCATCGTCCCGGAAGGTGGAACGGGACTGCTCGGCCTCGAGATTCAGCTTGAGGCGCTTCGCCTCCTCGAGCGTGTCGACGCTCTGGCAGAAGGGCGCGGCCCCCTTGCGCCGCGACTTCACCTGGAATTGGTTCGCCAGGCGCTTGAGGCTTCCCTTGAGGCCTTGGGTCTCGGGCGACGCCGTGTATGCTTCAGCCTGCGCTTGCTTGTCGTAAGGAAATTCGCGATAGAAGTCGTCGCGATTGCGAACGGATACCGCCCAGGGCGAGCGGTCGATGAGGGTGGCCATGCTGAGCTCCAAGAGAATCGGAGCCACGTATAGCTATTGGCCTGCCACTCTTTCCCGGATTTGCAGCACGATTGCAGCAAAAAATGGTTTTTCCGCTGCAATCGTCCGCAGATGTCTGATCAAGTGGCTGATCGGATTGAGAAATGCCTGGTCGGGGTGAGAGGATTCGAACCTCCGACTCCTGCGTCCCGAACGCAGTACTCTACCAGGCTGAGCTACACCCCGTTGTTCTGAGTCGGCGACAAAATGACCCGCTCAGTGGTCACGCGTCACCGCGAAATTTGCCAATTCTAGCAGACATTGCTTGTAATTTGAATCGTGCAGATGCGAAATGGCCTCGCATGCCGCATTCGCCTCACGCTGCGCCTGCGCCTTGGCGTAGTCGAGCGCACCGGTCTCGCGAATCGTCTGCAGGACGGGTTCGAACTCCTCCAGGCCGCCGTGCTCGATCGCATGCCGGATCAAGGCCGTCTGCTGGGCATTTCCGTTCTGCATGGCATAAAGCAGGGGCAGCGTCGGCTTGCCCTCAGCGAGGTCATCGCCGATGTTCTTGCCCGTTTGGCCATTGTCCCCCGAATAATCGAGCACATCGTCGATCAGTTGAAAGGCCGTGCCGATGCGCATGCCGTAGGCCGCCATGGCCTCCTCATCCCCTTCCGAGGCGTGGCCGAGGATGGCACCCAAACGCGTCGCCGCCTCGAACAGCTTGGCGGTCTTGAAGCGGATCACCTGCAGGTAGCGCTCCTCGTCGATATCGGCATCATGGCAATTGAGCAGTTGGAGCACCTCTCCTTCCGCGATGGTGTTGGTCGCATCCGCGAGCACTTCCATCACGCGCATGCTCCCCACGCGCACCATCATCTGGAAGGCGCGCGAATAGAGGAAGTCCCCCACCAGGACGCTCGCGGCATTTCCGAACAGGGCGTTCGCGGTCGATGCGCCCCGCCGCAAGGACGATTCATCGACCACGTCATCATGCAGAAGCGTCGCCGTGTGGATGAATTCAACCACCGCCGCCAGTTCGTGATGCTGCGTTCCCTGATACCCGCTCGCCCCGGCGGCGAGGACCAGGAGTGCCGGACGCAGGCGCTTGCCGCCTCCCCCAATGATGTATTCGCTGACCTGGCGCACGAGAACAACATCAGAATATAGACGCGTGCGGATGACCTCATCGACAGCACGCATGTCGGGTTCTATGAAACTTCTGATCGCAGCAATGGACACAGCAACGCCTACGCGAGGATTCCAGTAAGAACAATGGAGCGCAAAGGGCCAATCATACCAGCAATGCGGCGTCCTTCCCACTCGCAACGCAGGGTCGACCTCACCAACGGATCGAGTTTAGGGCGAGAACCGGCAAAGGCCAGGCATGGGGCCGCACGTCCAGGTCGTGCGCGGGTCGCGCTTTGAGCCCTACAAGCCCGCGATGGCGCCCATTTCGGGAAACTTTGCTTCGAGGCGCTGCCTATGCGAAGTCTTTACTTGCGAGGAAGCAAGGATCGGGCAGCGCGGCGTCAGGGTGGCGCGACACCGTGCCGGCCGCAATTTCGACACCGGGCGGATCCCACTCATGGGAGAGAGAGATCACGCGCTTTTCGTTTGCCCCGGGGCTACTCGTGGTCCTGTGGCAGGCACACCATGACGGACCGATTTCTTCCGTGTTGCGGAACTCGGCATCAGCCCATTCGTATTATCTTTTGACATGGCTGCGCTCCCCGCGCATAATACGCGGTTCATCGAAGAAACTCTGTCATTGGAGCTCAACATGTATGCGGTCATAAAAACCGGCGGGAAGCAATATCGCGTAGCGGCCGGCGAAAAACTTAAAATAGAACAGATACCGGCAGACATCGGAAGCGAGATCGTACTTGATCAAGTGTTGATGGTCGCCGATGGCGACACGCTATCCGTAGGCTCGCCGATCGTGGACGGTGCGAGCGTCAAGGCGACGGTACTCGCCCAAGGTCGCGGCAAGAAGATCCAAATTTTCAAGATGCGCCGGCGCAAGCACTATCGCAAGAGCCAGGGGCACCGTCAGAACTACACCGAGATTCGCATCGACGCGATCGCAACGAACTAAGGAGTACCGGACATGGCACACAAGAAAGCGGGCGGCAGCTCCCGCAACGGACGCGATTCGCATTCCAAGCGCCTGGGCGTCAAGGCCTATGGTGGCGAACTGATTCCGGCCGGCAGCATCATCGTTCGGCAGCGCGGCACGCAGATGCATGCCGGAGAAAACGTCGGGATGGGCAAGGACCACACCTTGTTTGCCAAGGTGGACGGCAAGGTCCAGTTCGCGGTCAAGGGCGCAGCCAAGCGCAAGACCGTCAGCATCGTCCCGGCCTGATTCTGCAGCCGTCGCAATCCAGCCCTATCCGTCGGATAGGGCTTTTTCGTTTCCGGTCCCGCCGCGATGCGCCGACGCCGGACAGAACGGCACAGCGCCATGATATGCGGGCGGCCGCTCGGCGGGCCTGCAGGAAACCGTGATGAAATTTATTGACGAAGCGTTCATTGAAGTCTCGGCCGGCAAGGGCGGAAACGGTGTTGCGAGCTTTCGTCGTGAGAAATTCATCCCCAAAGGCGGACCCGACGGCGGAGACGGAGGGCGTGGCGGCAGCATCTTCGTCGTCGCCGATCGCAACATCAATACCCTCATCGATTATCGCTACGCACGCATCCACCGCGCCAAGAACGGCGAGAGCGGCCGCGGTTCCGACTGCTATGGAAAAAGCGCGGAGGATATCGTGCTGCGCATGCCGGTGGGCACCGTCATTACCGACGAGGAGACAGGCGAGATCCTCACGGACCTCACCCACGACCGCCAGAAGGTTCTGCTCGCCAAGGGCGGCCAAGGCGGCCTTGGCAATCTTCACTTCAAATCGAGTACGAATCGGGCCCCCAGGCAATTCACCCTCGGCGAACCCGGCGAGCATCGGCGGCTGAAGCTGGAGCTCAAGGTGCTCGCGGACGTCGGCCTCCTGGGTATGCCCAATGCAGGGAAGTCGACCTTAATCCGCGCCGTATCGGCCGCGCGCCCCAAGGTGGCCGATTATCCGTTCACGACCCTGCAGCCCAACCTGGGCGTCGTGCGGGTGGACCATGACCGGAGCTTTGTCGTGGCGGATATTCCCGGACTCATTGAGGGCGCCGCCGAGGGCGCCGGCCTGGGGCACCAGTTCCTCAAGCATCTCGCGCGGACACGCCTGTTGCTGCATGTGGTCGACGTCGCGCCCCTCGACCCCGCCGCCCATCCCGTCGCCGAGGCGCGGGCGATCGTCGCCGAACTCCAGAAGTACGACGAATCGCTCTACCGCAAGCCCCGCTGGCTCGTGCTGAACAAGACCGACATGGTACCGCAGCAAGCGTTGACGGAGGTTCAGGAAGACTTCCTGCGCGAGCTGGGTTGGTCCGGCCCCTGTTTCCTGATCTCGGCACTGACCGGCGCCGGCTGCACGGAGCTTACCTATGCCGTCATGGAATATCTCGAAACGCACCGCGAGGAGGCTATGCCCGAGGCGGCGGGAGGCGAACAGCCGGCAACCGGCGAGGCCAGTGGCGGATGACCGGAGCCCGCGGGCCCAAAATCTGATATTCTAAAATTGATGGTATTTCCATGTGTGAGCCCCTTACGTCGGTGCCGTCCATGAAATCCGTAGTTGCCAGAGCGGGACGTCTGGTCGTCAAGGTCGGAAGCAGCTTGGTCACCAACGACGGTCAAGGCCTGGACCGGGATGCGCTGCAGCGCTGGGCGCGCCAGATCGCCGTGCTCCGCTCCATGAACAAGGAAGTGCTGCTCGTCTCTTCCGGCGCGATCGCGGAGGGCATGCAGCGGCTGGGGTGGAAGAAGCGACCCCATGCCGTGCACGAATTGCAGGCCGCCGCCGCGGTCGGGCAGATGGGGCTCGTGGAAGCCTACGAATCCTGCTTCCGAGACCACGCGCTGCATACGGCGCAGGTGCTGCTCACCCACGACGACCTGTCCGACCGCAAACGCTACCTCAACGCGCTGTCCACCTTGCGCACCCTGGTCGGCTTAGGGGTCGTGCCGATCATCAACGAAAACGATACCGTGGTGACCGATGAGATCCGCTTCGGCGACAACGACACGCTCGGTGCGCTCGTCGCCAATCTGGTCGAGGCGGACGCGCTCGTCCTCCTGACCGACCAGGCCGGCCTCTATACCGCGGACCCTCGCAAGGACCCCCAGGCCACCCTGGTGGCCGAAGCCCGGGCCGGCGATGCGCAACTCGAGAAAATGGCCGGCGGCGCGGGCTCTGCGATCGGACGCGGCGGCATGCTGACCAAGGTATTGGCCGCCAAGCGGGCGGCCCGCAGCGGCGCCCATACGGTGATTGCCTCCGGCCGGGAGCCCGATGTGCTCGTGCGGCTCGCGCAGGGGGAGGCAATCGGAACGCAATTCATCGCCGACAACGTGCCGCTCGCGGCGCGCAAGAAATGGCTGGCCGACCATCTTCAGGTTCGCGGCACGCTCATCCTCGACGCCGGCGCGGTCAATGCCCTCCAGTACGAGGGCAAGAGCCTGCTGCCGATCGGCGTGCACGATGTCTCAGGACAGTTCGAGCGGGGCGAAGTGGTGACTTGCGTCGATTTGAGCGGCAAGGAGATCGCGCGCGGGCTTGTCAATTACCCTGTTTCGGACACGCGCAAGATCATGCGCCATTCCAGCCACGAGATCGGCGCGATCCTCGGCTACCTCGACGAGCCGGAACTCATCCACCGCGACAATCTCGTGCTCCTCTGAGGGCCGGCAGGTGGCTCAGGCCGCCAGATCCTCGAGCAAGGCGCGCCTGACTTCGTCCGAGACCTCCGTGCTCTCCTCGTAGTCGGGGTGGTCGACGCCCATCGCAAGCGGTGCACCGGCATGCAGGTCGCTGATCATGTCCGGCGTCAACTCGAAGCGCAGGAAGTGGACCGATGAGGTCTTCTCGCCGTTCTCGCGGTCGAGGTCCTCGTCCGCGACCGCATAAACCGGCGCGTGACCGCTCACTTGCACCCAGACCCGATCCTCGACGCCGATCAGGCGCTCGAGCCACTGACGGCGTTCGTCCACGTCCGTATACTCGATCATCATGGTCGCCTTCCAGTTGCTGCCGTCGGGCACGAGGGGGTTGTAGGCGTCGAGTTCGTCCTGAATGCCCCCCTCTTCGAAGATTCTCTCCGCCCGCAGCATCTCCTGCACCTGATAGCGCATGGTGAGCTCATCTTCGAACAACAGGCGCACGTGCGCGCCGAGGCTCACGGTCCGTCGCTCCTTGTGCGCCCTGACCCGCGCGCGCATGTCGCCGCGTGCCTTGGCATAGGCTTCCAAGGGCATCAGGCTGTCTCGGGTAATCTTGCCCATCGGCGGGTCTCCCTGGTATCGATTCAAGCGGGTATGGGCAACCTGTCAGTCAAGCCCGTAGGCAAGCCTGAGCAGAGTCAGTGGGTGTTCCTTCTGCGCCCTGGGCCCGCCCATCCCTTGCATGATGTGCCGCCCCGCGATGGCGCAGTCCGAGCTGACGTAATCGGGATCCCCTGCACCCATTTGCTTGAACACGGGCTTGCCGATCTTCATGGATGCCTCGAAATATTCGCTTTTCACACCCCACGTGCCGTCATGTCCGGAGCACCGCTCGACCGTGTTGACCTGGGTGTTCGGAATCAGTTCGAGCATCTCGCGGGTCTTCTGCCCGATGTTCTGTACGCGCAGATGGCACGGGATGTGGTAGGACACCCGCCCCAGCCCCCGCTTGAAATCGGTCTTGAGCAGACCGTCGGCGTGGCGGGCCATCAGATATTCGAAGGGGTCGAACATGGCACCCGCAACCGCGCGAACGTCCTCGTCATCGGGAAACATGAGGGGCAGTTCCTGCTTGTACATCAGCGTGCACGAGGGCACCGCCGTGAGGATGGCATAGCCCGCCCGCGCAAGCGGCGCAAGGTGAGGAATGTTCGTCTCCTTGAGGCGCCGGACGGACTCCAGGTCGCCCAGTTCGAGCTTCGGCATGCCGCAGCAGGCCTCTTTGTCGACCAGACGCGTCGCGATGCCGTTGTGATCGAGAATCTTAAGGAGATCGTGACCGATGCCGGGTTCGTTGTAATTGATGTAACAGGTCGCATACAAGGCGACCTTGCCGGGCGCATGTTGGCCGTCGCGCACCGGGTGAGTCTCGTTGGCCACCGCGCGCGAGCGAAACCGCGTGGGCGTGTATTCGGGCAACTCCCGGTCCTTGTGGATGCCCAGCGCCTTGTCCATGAGGCCGCGAACAGCCGGGGACTTGTTCGCCGCGTTGACGGCCTGCACGACGACGGGGATGGACGCGAGTCGCCCGAGGGCGTCGGTACTCGAGAGGAGCTTGTCGCGAAACGTCACCTCTCCTTTGGAAAACTTGACGGCCTTGGCGCGCAGCATCAGGTGCGGGAAGTCCACGTCGAACGGATGAGGCGGCACGTACGGGCATTTGGTCATGAAGCACATGTCGCACAGATAGCACTGGTCGACGACCGCCCAGTAGGCGTTTGTGCTGATGCCATCCACCTCGCCCGTACTGCTCTCGTCAATGGCATCGAAGAGCGTCGGGAAGGCATTGCACAGATTAAAGCAGCGCCGGCAACCATGGCAGATGTCGTAGACCCGCTCCAACTCCTTGAAGAGCGCCCCCTCCTCGTAGAACTCGGGGTTCCTCCAGTCGATCGGATGGCGTGTCGGCGCCTCAAGGCTGCCTTCTCGCATGCTCATGAGATCCCTCTCCAAAATGCTACTGTAACATCCGCTTCGGCGGCGCGCGCGCCTTCCGTCCCGTTCATCCAGGAGGAAGGCGCCGCCTCGGCGGGATCAGGCCTCAGTCTGCCAGCGCGTCGAGCGCACGCTGGAAGCGATTGGCGTGGGAACGCTCGGCCTTGGCCAAGGTTTCGAACCAATCGGCGATCTCCTCGAAGCCTTCCTCCCGCGCGGCTTTCGCCATCCCCGGATACATATCGGTATATTCGTGGGTTTCGCCGGCTATGGCCGCTGCCAGGTTGTTCCGGCTGCTGCCGATGGGCAGGCCCGTCGCGGGATCGCCCACGGCTTCGAGATATTCGAGATGTCCGTGGGCATGACCCGTTTCACCCTCGGCGGTGGAACGGAACACCGCCGCCACGTCATTCTGCCCTTCCACATCGGCCTTGGCCGCGAAATACAAATAACGGCGGTTGGCCTGAGACTCGCCCGCGAATGCGGCCTTGAGATTTTGCTCCGTCTTCGATCCTTTGAGCTGCATGGATGCCTCCTGACTTGTGGAAATGATTTGACGCCACAAAGTTCCAATACCACCCCTAGCCCCAGGCCCTGCGGGCCTGGCCAACCAGTATACGTTTTCGAAGTATTAGACTTACTCTAAGTGGTGAACGCAGTATAATCTAGCCCTCTTTCGCTGTCAACCCGGTGAGAAAGGGATGTCGGCATTGGTTCCCCATGGCGACGGAAGACACTCTGCAAAATAGCAGATTTCAAGATGCGGTTATGAGTTGGCTGGGGGGAAGAAGCTTTCGGTGAAGGGACTTTGGGACCGCTCGAATGACTGTCGCCCCGTGGCGCCCATCCGTCCAGCCTGCCCCCCGCAACACGGGCACGCTCGCCTGCGTGCGCCCCGGGATCGGGGCAGGTTCCGTGATTCCGCCAAGGGTTGCGATGGCGTGGAAATCTGGAGGCAGGAAAGCGGCTCGCCCGCCGGCAGGCCGCGTGTGCGCGGGATTAGCGCTTGGCCGCCACCCGATCGCCCAGCAGCTCTTTGATTTCTGAGAACGTCTTTATGACATCGGCGGTCTGGATCTCTGCGGCAAGCTGACGGGCGATCTGCGAGGCGGAGAAGATGCCGCGCACAACCTGCTCGCCCTCGCCGTTGCGCTCGACAACGAGCGCATGCTGCCGCCGCACACGCTGGAGCGTCGCCACCACCTGCCCCACCTTGGCATTGACGACATCGTCCATGCACAACGTGTCAAGCATCTGCTGGGGCGTCATGATGTCGCGAACCAGGATGTCCTGCCGCGTGCCGCCATGCTGATGAATATGGCGCATCGGCTTTTCGCCCTCCAGGTCCGTGGAGGTAATCAGCCCGATCACCCGCTCTTGTTCGTCCAACACCAGCAACAACCGGACGCCCCGCTGCTTCATGCGCCGCGCTGCGCCTTCCAGGCTCGAATCGGGCTCGATGGTGACCGGCATCATCCTGCGCAGATCAGTCATCACGACCAGCGCAGGATCATTCAGGGTGACCAGATCCCTGAACGCGTGATCGGGATGCTGAACCCGGACATCTCTTTCGAGGGGTCGGGCAGGCAGCGCGGAATAATGCGGCACGGGCATATGGGCTCCTCTGTCGTCGGGGCAATAATTCATGTTACACCGACGGGACAGGCAGAGAAATCAAAAATACTGATGTCAAGAAGAATCGCGTCAATGTTTAAAAATAAGCATTCACGCAAATAGCCCCGGGCCGCAGCGCAGCGCGAGGGCGGCCCCCATGGGCCGGTGGCCGGGACCGGACCGGAACGCCCGGCACCGCAACCGCCTTCTTTCCCATTACGCTGTCACAGGTATTGGCAAGCCGCGAACCCTCCGGTATATAATAGACGACACTATCTTCATATCTGCTTATCTATTGCCAGAGGGGGAGAAATAATTATGTTAAAAATCCTGTTTGGTTCACCGATCGGCATTCTATCCCTGGCCACGGTACTGGGCTCGGTACTCGTCGTCGGATTCTGGGTCATATATTGGGCCCGTCACCAAGGCAAGTGACCCAGGACATCGCGAAAGGATATCCGGCCCGCACGCCCGGAAAGTAAATCGCACGGTTTCCCTTCCGGGTCGTTCGAAGGCTCCGCCCGCTAGCGGGGTGATGCAAAACGCTTCAAATTTCGTTTTTGGCTCTGATTTACGACCTAATGGATGACAAACGCACCGCGTGCAACAAGCGGGCGGACCCGGCTGACTTGGCGCGTTTTTCATCGGCCTGCTAGACCGGCTTCAAATATTTCACCAGCTCGTTCAGCGCCCTGCGATAAACGTCGCGCTTGAATTCGATGACCGAGTCAAGCGAAACCCAGTAATCGTTCCACCGCCAAGCGTCGAATTCCGGGTGATCGGTTGCCCGCAGACAAACGTCGCAATCCCGCCCGACCAGCCGCAGCAAGAACCAGATCTGCTTCTGACCCTTGTAGCTGCCCCGCCATTCCCGTTTGATCCAATGGGTCGGCACGTCGTAGTGCAACCACCCCTGGGTGCGCCCCAGAATCCTGACATGCGCCGGCGCAAGCCCGACCTCTTCCTGCAGTTCCCGGTACATCGCCTGCTCGGGGGATTCGCCGAGCTTGATGCCGCCTTGCGGAAACTGCCAGGAATGCTCTTTGACGCGCTTGCCCCAAAACACTTCGTTCTTCACATTGCAGATGATAATTCCGACATTGGGCCGATAGCCGTCCCGATCAATCATTTTCGTCACCGATACGGAAAACCGCGAAATATTCGGAATTTTTTCATAAAAATCCTTCCAAGGAAACACGCGCCGTCGGACGCACCGTCTTCGGCGTCCGGCGCGCATCCCGCTCTGCCGCAGCGCGCGGGCGCCGTCCGGGCGGGACCTTGAAAAAACATCGATTCCCGGCCGCCGGCGCGCCCGCGCCGAAACCGGCAACGGCAGGCCACCTGCCGCCTCGAGGCGAGCGCCCCCATACCCTCAAATGGGGGTCACGCCCAAAGCGATCAACCCGCCGCCCCACTCGCGCGGGTCCGGGCTCAAAAAGCCAAGCATCCGCCCGAGACCGCGTTGCGCCCTTGCAGCGCGGCGGCAAAGCGGCCAAACTCCAGTCCGTAGGCCGCTTCCAAAGCCTGCGCGCGCCGTTGGAGCTCGCGCCAGGCGGGACAGCCCAGCCCATCCCGGAAGGCGAGCACAATGACATTCCCGCGCCGCTCGGCGGGCAACTGCAGGATACGCCCCTCGAAGCTCGCCCCAATGCGCCGCACGAATTGCCCAAAGCGCCTATCGCTCCCCCACAGGTTCACCACCAAGACCCCGCCCGCGGTCAGCGCGCGCAGACAGTCGTCATAGAATGCCTCCGTGCACAGCGAGGCCGCCGGCTCTGCACCGTCGAATCCGTCGACCATGATGACATCGGCGCAGCACGGATGCGCCGCGACGAAATCCGCGCCGTCCCCGATTGCCACCTGCAAGCGCTCGTCATCGCCCGGCAACGCGAAGTAGGCGCGCGCCGCCGCCACCACCTGCGGATTGATTTCCACCGCCGTCACCCGCGTCGTCGCCAAACGGTGGTGGATGAATTTGGCGAGCGAGCCGCCCCCCAGCCCGACCACCAGCACATGGGCGGGCGCCGGCGCAAAAAGCAGAAAGCCCATCATGCTGCGGGTGTAGGACAACTCGAGCTCGTGCGGCGCCGAAATGCGCATCGAGCTCTGAATCGTGTCGGAGCCGCCCAGATGAAGCGAGCGTATCCCATCATGCTCGCTGATGTCGACCGCTTCCGCGGCATCGCCTTTGTGCGCGCCCCAGCGCCAGAACGGTTTCATCTCATTTTTCATCCACTGAATTCAGGCACCTGCGCCGGGTTGCCACTTGCCGTGCCGGCGGCAGCAGGCAAGCCGCCCAGGCACGGGCCAGGGGCATGGGCGCCTATGCGCATCGCGCACCATCGGCTATTATATCGCTGCCTTGCCCAGGCTTGCGCTCGATGGACGGGCGCGCCGCCCGCCGGAGAACAAACAGGCGGCGGGCTCCGCCCCCCCTTAAATACGGTGATGACCCATGCGTGTGTCGCAATTTTTCTTGTCTACTCTGAAAGAAGCCCCGGCGGAAGCCGAGCTCGTCAGCCACAAGCTCATGCTGCGTGCCGGCCTCATCCGCAAGCTGGGCAGCGGCCTCTATACCTGGATGCCCATGGGCCTTCGCGTCTTGCGCAAGGTGGAAGCGATCGTGCGCGAGGAGATGAACAAGAGCGGGGCCATCGAACTGCTGATGCCGGCCGTGCAGCCGGCCGAACTCTGGCAGGAAACGGGGCGCTGGGAGGTCTTCGGGCCGCAGATGCTCAAAATCACGGATCGCCACGAGCGGGATTTTTGTTTCGGGCCGACGCACGAAGAAGTCATCACGGACATCGTGCGGCGCGAAATCAGAAGCTACCGGCAACTGCCCGCCAATTTCTATCAGATCCAGACCAAGTTTCGCGACGAGATCCGACCCCGTTTCGGCGTGATGCGCGCCCGCGAATTCGTGATGAAGGATGCGTACTCCTTCCATGTCGACAAAGCCGACCTCGAACAGACCTACCGCGTCATGTATGACGCCTATGCCCGCATCTTCACGCGTCTGGGCCTCAAATTCCGGGCCGTCGCGGCCGATACCGGCGCCATTGGCGGAAGCGCGTCGCACGAATTCCACGTATTGGCTGACTCCGGGGAAGATGCCATCGCCTTCTGCCCCGCCTCCGATTACGCCGCCAACATCGAACTGGCGGAGGCCGTGAGGCCTGGCGCCGAGCGCCCCGCCCCCGCCTCGCCCCTGGCCAGGCTCGCCACGCCGGGGCGCCACAGCATCGAAGAGGTGGGCGCATTTCTTAAAGTTCCCGCGGACAGGATCGTTAAAACTCTCATCGTCGAGGGCGAGGCGGGCTTGGCCGCAATCCTCTTGCGCGGCGACCACACGCTGAACGAAGTCAAGGTCGGGAAGCTGCCCCAGATCGGGCCCCTGCGCGGCTTCGCCTCCGAACAGCGCATCCGGGAGGTCGCCGGCGCGGGAGCAGGTTCGCTCGGCCCCATCGGCCTCGACCTTCCGGTCATTGCCGACCGGAGCGTTGCGGTCATGGCCGATTTCGTCTGCGGCGCCAACGAAGACGGCTTCCACTTTGTCGGCGCCAATTTCGGCCGGGACCTCCCGGAACCTCAGGTGGCCGATGTGCGCAATGTCGTCGCCGGCGACCCGAGTCCGGATGGACGCGGGTCCCTTGAGATCTGCCGCGGCATCGAGGTGGGCCACGTGTTTCAACTGGGCGCCAAATACACGGCGGCCATGAATGCCGCATTCCTGGACGAGAACGGTCAGGCACGCATCATGGAAATGGGTTGCTACGGCATCGGCGTCTCGCGCATCGTGGGCGCCGCCATCGAGCAGGGCCACGACGAACGCGGCATCATTTTTCCGGCCGCGATCGCGCCCTTCCAGCTTGCCCTGGTGCCCATCGGCATGAAGAAGAGCGAGGCGGTGCGCGAGGCCGTGGAAACGCTGTATGCGCAATTCCAGAGGGGCGGCGTCGACGTCCTCCTCGATGATCGGGACGAGCGCGCGGGCGTGATGTTCGCCGACATGGAACTGCTGGGGATCCCTCACCGGATCGTGGTAGGCGAGCGCGGCCTCAAAGAGGGCGCCATCGAATACCAGGGGCGCACCGACACGGCATCGCAGCGCGTGCCGCTCGAGGGTGCCGTTGAGCAGCTTCTCCCACGCCTATGCGCAGCCTGACCGGCATCCTGATCTTCCTCCTCGGTACCGCGCCGGCATGGGCCGGCGCGCAGCGGGAGGAACCCTTGAGCGCCAACGTGCGCCTCGCACTGCACACCGCCGTCGACGATACGGCCGCGATGAACATCGCGTTTGCCAATCCCGCCCAGGCGCATGCCTGGCTCGCGGAGATGTCGCGCCGCCTCAGGCACAAGATGCCGAACCGCTACATGCGTCGCCTGTTTCTCAAGACCGTCCAATACGAATCAATCCGCGCGGGGCTCGACCCGCAGCTCGTGCTTGGCCTGATTCAGGTGGAAAGCGGATTCAACAAATATGCGGTGTCGAGCGCCGGCGCCATGGGCTACATGCAGGTCATGCCGTTCTGGATCAAGCAGGTCGGCAAGCCGGACGACGATCTTTTCGCGATGCGCACGAACCTGGTCTACGGCTGCACCATCCTGCGCTACTACCTCGATCTGGAGAAAGGCAACCTCTTTCGTGCCCTGGGGCTCTACAACGGAAGCCTGGGCCAAGCCTGGTACCCCGAGCGCGTTCTCGCGGCCTGGCGCCACGATTGGCCCTACCATGCGCCAGGCATCGTGCACGACGACTTGGCCGTCGCGCAACTCGGCACGCCCGAACGCCGTACCCTCAATGCCCCTTGGCCGCGATGAAGCCTTCAATGTCCTGGCGCGTCAGAGGGCCGATGTGAAAGCCCACTTCCTTGCCTTGGGGATTGAACAGATAGCTCGTCGGGAGCTCGTCGGCCCCCCCGAATTGGGCGGCAATGCCGTCGTCTCCGAGCACGATGGGGTAGGTCATGTGCATGCTTCGGACGAACTGCGTGACGGAGGCCGGGTCGTGGTTATAAGCCATGGCGACACCGACGACGACGAGATCCTTGCGCGCATGGGCTTGATACAGGGCCTCGAGGTCAGGGATTTCCTCCCGGCAGGGCGGGCACCAAGTGGCCCAGAAATTGACGAGAACCCATTTGCCCTTATAGTCGGAAAGGTGGATCGTCCTGCCCTGCGTATCCTGCAGCGTCCACCCGGCCGCCTGGGCGCTTGCGACAACCATCATCAAACACAGCATGAGCCATACACGTTTCAGCAATTGGAATCTCCATTTAGAATACGGCGCGAGCGCCCCGCCAGGGCGGCGTGACCCCTCGCAATGATGCCTTTTGACCTCCCGACCATAGCCGAACGCATCCCATGACTGACTACCGCATTGAGAAAGACTCGCTGGGCGAGTTCAAAGTTCCCGCGAACGCCTGGTACGGCATACAGACTGCCCGTGCCGTCGAGAATTTTCCCATTTCCGGGCGAAGGGCAGACTTGGATTTTATCCGATCCCACGTCCGGATCAAACTTGCGGCCGCCGTCGCCAACTGCCAGCCGGGATGGCTCGACGAGGTGCGCCGCGACGCCATCGTGCGCGCCTGCCAACGCATCCTCGCCGGCGAGTTCCTCGACGAATTCGTCGTCGACCGCTTCCAGGCAGGCGCCGGCACGAGCCACAACATGAACAGCAACGAGGTCATCGCCAACATCGCCAACGTCGAACTCGGCGGCGAACGCGGCCAGTATGCCCCCATCCACCCCAATGACCACGTCAACATGGGGCAAAGCACCAACGATACGATTCCCACCGCCATCCGGCTCGCCCTGCTGGACAAGCTGCCCCGCCTGACCGATGCAGTCAGCGCCATGGCCCGCGTGTGCGACGACATCGCGCAGCGGGAAGTCGATACCGTGAAAAGCGCGCGCACCCATCTGCAAGACGCCGTGCCGACCACCATCGGACACGAATTTGCCGCCTATGCCTTTACCTTGCGCCGGTGCGGCGACAATCTCGCCCGTGCCCGCTCCCGGCTTTGCGACATCGGCCTGGGCGGCTCAGCCGCCGGTACCGGCCTCAATACCTCGCCCGATTATGCAGTGCGCGTGGCGCAAGAGCTCGCAAGGCTCACGGGCGAGCCCATCGTGGCCTCGAACCCGGTCGCGCAGATGCAATCCATGCTCGACCTTGCGGACCTCTCCGGAGCCATTCGCGCCCTTGCGCTGGAGCTGACCCGCATGGCCAACGACCTGCGGCTGCTCGCCTCCGGGCCGCGCACGGGGCTCGGCGAAATCACCTTGCCGCCCGTGCAGCCCGGCTCCAGCATCATGCCGGGCAAGGTCAATCCCGTGATGTTCGAGATGCTGAACCAGGTGTGCTACCAGGTTCTCGGACAGGACGCTGCAGTGGCCTATATGGTGCAGGCCGGTCAGCTGGAGCTCAATGTCATGATGCCCGCGCTCGGTTCCGCCCTATTTGACGCGATGGATTGGCTCACCCATGCCGTCGTGGCCGCCACCGACAAGAACCTGCGGGGGCTCGTGGTGAACCGCGAGCGCTGCGGCGCCTTTATTCACAACAGCGTCGGTCTCGCCACGCTGCTCAATCCCGCCATCGGCTACATGCGTGCGGCTGAAATCGCAAAAGAGTCGGAGGCCAGCGGAAAGCCTGTGCGCGAAGTGGTGGCCGCGCACGGGATCATGGCGGCCAGCGCCTTCGACGCACTCGTGCTGGCGGCGGCGCGCGGCGCGCCGGGGCGGGATTGATGGCCCGCGCGTGCGCGGCTATAATCGCCTACGGACCCGTCGCAAAGAACCGGTCCCGTAGGGTTCGCGGGATCTTTCGCATGCCAAGACCCCCGGTGAGGGATCGATGAGAATTAGACAGGGTGCCGAGGATGCAGCTTAGGCTTGCTGTCCCCGCCCACGAAGAGACCGGTGATCCCGCCATCGAGACGCGGCCCGCATTCGTCGGCGACTGGCTGGCCTCTTTGCCCTTGACGAACCCGATCGAGGCGGCGCGCAGCGCCCGCGACGGGCTGTATGCACTCAATCGCAGGAAGATTGCCGAGGACCAGCGGCTCAAGCTCCTTGAGCTCTACCGGATTACCATCGAGCAGCTCTTGTCCACGCTCGAGCCCTATTACCTCGGCATGGGGCTGCCGATCCCCGACAAAGGACGGCAGGCAGCCGCCGTGGCGCGCGAACTCCTGGGCGAAGCGGCATACGGCTACAAGATCCTGCTGGTGGACCAGGCCGACCGACGCTCCGCCGTTCGGGCCAACAAGTACCTCCCGCTGATCGTCGAACGGGCTGTCTCTGCCCTCGCCGGCATCCTTGTCGTCTGCTACGAAACGTATGCCCCCACGCCTGCGGGCGTATGGGCGGAACTCCACCAGCTTTTTCGCTACGCCTTCGAACACAAGATTCACGACGAGCCCGTCGAGCATGCGAGCGAGACCCGCAGCGTCACGCTCGCCTACAAGCAAACGCTCCTGCTGGCGCTGACCGACCCCTATCGTTTGATGCAAGGCGAAGTCAACCTCGTGCTGGACTATCTCGCGCGCTTCGGCCTGGAAGCGCACCTCATGCAGGCAAGCGAATCCGTGCGTCCGCTGGCGCTCTTCCTCGTGTGCCTGGAAAGCGACAAGCCCCCTCGCGCATTGTCGCAGGTCCCGCAGCCGCCCAACGCCGCGTCCGATATCCTGCTTGACACCCTGGAGCTTGCCCGCAAGATCCACCATGACCTGTCGGAGCTCGAGGCCGGCACTGACCCGCACAGCCTCAACCTGCCCGTGCAAGCCAAGGCGTCCAGCTATCGCGAGCTGCTTCGGCGCCTGCTCAAACACTGGGGTGCCGCCCCCAAGCGCCATTACCCGCGCACCCCCGCGAGCGACACGCTCGAGCTCTGCGCCGGATTGCGCGCACTCCATCACTTCCTCGGCGGTGGCGCGGAGGACGCGGCATCGACACAGGACATCACCGAAATCAGCGTTCAGGTGACCCCCTCGCCCCTCGATGCCGCCAGCCAGACCACCTACCGCTCCATGCGCTGGGCCACCCTCAACGAGAGCGCCGGTGGCATCGCCGCAGCCCATACGGCGACCGAAAAGATTCAGGTCCGTGTCGGGGAGATCGTCGGCCTGCGCGCCGACGATCAGGAACCCTGGCATGTCGGTGTCGTGCGGTGGATGAAGGCCCCTGCACCACAGCAGCTGGAACTGGGCATTCAGATGCTCTCCCCGACGGCCAAGCCGATCATGATCCGTCCGGTCGTCGCTGCCCTCGGAGACGACTTCAAGCCAGCCCTGCTGCTTCCGGAAGTACCCCTCCTCAAGCAGGCCGCTGCGCTCGTGGCACTCGCCGGCACCTTTTCCAGAATGAGGGAACTCGAACTGCGCGATGGGGATGGGGCACAGAATGTTCGCGCCATGACCTTGCGCGAGCAAGGGAACGGCTTCGAGCTCATCGACATCGCCTAGTCGGCCGGTGTGCCGTGCACGCCGCTGTGCGGTCGCCCCCGCGCAAGCGCCGAGAACGGCGGCACCCGGCCAAAAGCCCGCGAGCCGAAGGCGCCTCCTTGCCCCCCCGTTGGCGCCGCGCAGGACCCGATTGTGAGAAAATCGACATCGCTCCTGGCGGCTGTCGGCGGCATTGCGGCCCGCCGCGTTGCATCAGAAGTAAATGTTACCGAATGGTCAGATACGTTGCCTCGCAATTGATGTTACCGAGACGTGTTTGAAGATGAGCTTCAATTTTGCCTCTATTTGGCGCTTTAGT
>JAKAFK010000089.1 GCA_021817985.1 Pseudomonadota bacterium
TCATGATGGCTTACCATGAATCGGCGGCCAAGGCGGACGCGGTGCGCGAGGCCGATAAGCGGCGCAAGGAGCCCGATACGGGGAGCCCTACACCCTTGCAATCGGTTGCCGCACAACCCGCCGTTGCGCCTGCCGCCGCACCTGCCGGCGTCTTGGATGTTGCGGGGGTGGACCTCGAAAAGATTGGGCGGGCTATCGCCGAGATCCAGGACCCGGAGGTACGCCGTCGCACAGCGGCCGACCTGATCCGTCAGCATGCCCTCAGCGCGGAGCATTTGAGCAAGCTGAAGGCTATCATCCAGCACATCACCGAAGAGAAGACGAGTGCCGAGTCGGATTTCCTCTCGTCCATCTGATCACGACAAGAACGGTGGCGCCAGCCCTCGCCTGGCGCCACGCTCGATAGGTTGCCAATATGAAAAACACCCTGCTTCCGATTTCCCGGGTCGCTCTGCTTGCTTGCATGGCGTTAGGCGCGCTGCCCAACGCGTACGCCGGATTGGTCAACGATGTCCCGAGTTGCTATGCCGCCACGCATATCAGGCCTGGCGCCAAACCTTACGACAACATGGTCTACATCGCCCTGGATCAGACTGTCAAGCTGGATCCCACGCTCGAGCAATCGGTGGTGAACAACGCCTTGCGACTGGTTCAGCCTGGATCCAAATTTGTGATTGCTGAATTCTCGGCATTTTCTCAAGGGCGTTACCTGAACGTGCTGCACACCGGCATTGTGGAACAGCCGCTGGCAGCCTCGCGCGTCAATTCGACGCCCATCGTCGCCGCCCGCCAGCTCCGGCAGTGTCTCGGAATGCAGGCGAGTTTTGCGCGCAAGATGGTCGCGACGACACTAGCCCAGGTCATGACCAGAAGCAGCAGCTCGCTCGACGAGTCGGATGTCATGCTCGCCATGAAGACCATTTCAAAGGCCGTGGCGGCGGACCCAGCCCAGCACAAAACCGTGTTCGTCGTGACCGATGGCTTGGAGAACTCGTCGATCACCAGTTTCTATGCCCACGATTCCGTTCGGGACATCAATCCATCGACTGAACTGTCGAAAGCTGCTGCGGCCCACATGTTCGGGAACTTCAAGGGGGCTTCCGTCTACGTCTTGGGCGGCGCCATGATGCCGCCGGCTACCAACGGCACCAGAGCGCAGCGCGACGGATATCGGGATCCGCGCACGCTCGAAAATCTGAGCCGATTCTGGCGTGACTACTTCGCCAAGTCCAATGCGCGCCTGGTCGAGTTTGGTGAACCGGCACTGATTGCGCCAGTGAGGTATTGAATGCCTTGCGGTGCAGCACAGCGGTTGAACTGTAAATAACATAAGTGAAGGGAACCTACATGAATAGACTCATGAGGATGATCAAAATCTGGCGCACGAAGCGAGAACTTAAGCACTTTTGCGACGCGAATGGGATTCAAATGTACGAGGATCAGATGCTCGTGGCCAACGGTCTGTGCATCTCTGAATTCGGGTACTTACTCCGATATATCTCGGAAGGTGCGCTCGATGCGTTCGGCGATCTACATGCTGTGGCGAGCCAGCGCGCACACTTGCTCGCCGTGATCGATGCAGAGCTCGTTCAACCTGTTCTGCGCGAAGAACAGAGTCTCGGGATCGGGCATGAAACCGCCGTCTATAATATGCGGAACCTACGCGGAATTGTCGATACGATTTATCAGTATTGCGCCCTGCTGGACGCCGCATAGTGCAACGACAAAGGCGCTGACATACCCCACGAAAACGGTTTCGCCACGCGCGCCGCTGGCACGACATAATACGGGTTTCCAGCGGGCTTTCTGTGTTAAATGGCGAAACCGTTTTGCCACTATCCTATTGTTATTGCACAAATCGTACGATGCCTGCAAAGCCGTGTACGCCGGTTCGATTCCGACCCCCGCCTCCAATAAATCAAATAGTTAGCTTGTAATTCACCTGGTCAAATAGTCGGCCAAAGTCCAAGAAAATCGGTAAAAGTCGGGTAGAAGTGTGGTAAAACCACACCTATAATCTGCTGTGTTGATCGTTGACGCGAGTAGGCTGGCGACGACTTGCTGTTTTGGCCGTTGACGCGACGCCACACGCCCACATCATCCCTGTTTATTTAACGGATAAGGTTAGATCGCGAGAGCGAAGCGAGCCGCGATCTAACCTTATCCGTTCGCGGTGCACGATGGACTCATCGTGGCGGTACGGGGGGTCAGCGTACTAACACCGTGCGCACGATACCAGTTGCCTTCTTGATATTCCATCGGGCTTTCCGGTGTCGGCGCGTCTTGGTGGGCGTGCGATCCTGGGCAAAGGAGCTGAGGCAGGATTGCCGCTGATCAAGCTGCTATGCGCGGCTTGATTTTCGCCAGGGTGGCGGTCATTTTCTCACGGGCTATTTCGATGTCGTAATCCGCCTGCAGCCGCAACCACCAGCCATCCGACAACCCAAAATAACGGCACAGGCGAAGATCGGTGTCGGGGGTGATGGCGCGCTTTCCCACTACGATTTCGCCAATCCGTCGCGGCGGCACCCCAATTTCCTTGGCGAGCCTATATTGGCTCATCTCAAGTGGCTTCAGGAACTCCTCCATCAGCATCTCGCCGGGCGAGACGGGTTTGAGTTCACGCATGATCATCTCCATTCCATTAGTGATAATCCACGATCTCAGCATCCAGGGCATCCCCGCCTTCGAAGCGGAAGCACACGCGCCACTGATCGTTGATGCGCACGCTCCATTGACCCGCGCGGTCTCCAGACAGCGCTTCAAGTCTGTTACCGGGTGGCGCCCGCATATCCTCAATGCGCCGTGCCAAATCAAGTTGCTTCAGCTTGCGCAGCGCGGCCCGCTCGATGTTGGCGAAGCGCGCTACGCGAAAGCCCTCAAACAGTCTTTGCGTATCGGCGCATCGAAACGACTTGATCATGGCGCTTATAGTAACGCAAATCGTTAATAACGCCAAGCATTCATATTTGGCTTTAGGTATTGCAAGGCAGGTTTCGGACGTGATCCGGCCGTTCAAACGACAGCTTCACGGAACATCTGATCGGCCGCTCCTTTGGCCGATCGCAGACGTTGGCCTGGCGCCAGCCGAATGGCCGGTCTGGCCACTTACCTGTCATACAGGGTGACGTCGTCGCAAACCAACTTCGCTGTAAAACTATGCGAAACGCCTATCTGAAGTGACGTATTGCCTGTAGGGGACGCCGGGTTAGCAAGGAGGCTAATGACAGTGTTCACGGAATGCGCGTCACACGCAGCAACGGCAATCGCAGCTGTGCCTTCGGGGCAAGAGGCGTCGCCAACAAAACCGTGCCCGCAGTCTCTATGGCAGCATGAGGACTGGACAGGGTGGACGTGGAGGTGCTGATGTAAGTTTGCCCTTCCAGCGTTGAGTAATACAAGGTCGCCGGGTCGCCAGAAACGTTTGTCTCGTCAAACGTGCCATTCGCCTCAACGGGAATGACCGCGACGACGCTTTGCGACGACCAGCAATGGCGGATGTCATATGTGCTCCTCCATCGAATCGTGGAGGCCGCCGCGCGCGCACCCGGGCGTCAGCTCGAACTTTCTGATCAGCATGCTTTCCGGTGCAGCAGTCCGTCGAGCCGGTTCGCAAAGGCGCGCCGATCTGCGGCAGAGAAGGCTGCCGGGCCACCAGTCTCGACGCCGCTGCCGCGTAACCCTTCCATGAAATTGCGCATTGTGAGTCGCTCCTGGATGTTGTCTGCGTCGAGCAGTTCACCTCGCGGATCGAGTACGTGGGCGCCTTTGGCGATCACCTGTGCGGCAAGCGGTACATCGGCGGTAATCACCAAGTCCCCGGCTTCCGCCTCCTGAGCGATGCGCTGGTCGGCGACATCGAATCCCGATGGTACTTGAATCGCCCGAATCCATGGCGATGGTGGAACGCGCAGCATTTGGTTGGCGATGAGCGTGAGGTGCACCTGCGCGCGGTCAGCGGCACGGTAAAGAATGTCCTTGATCACTCCCGGGCAGGCATCGGCATCGACCCATATTTTCATTGTGCTGTTACCGCCGTCTGAACTGACGACTACCACTCCAGGCCGACTCGGACCCGGGAAACTAGCCGAGAACGCGAATTTCGCCGCCGGCCACTCTTACAACCTGATTGCCTCGAATCTTGCACGCCTTCCGCGTCTCCGTGACGCCGTCGACGCTGACTTGGCCGGCTGCGATCATCGCCTTGGCAGCACCACCTGAAGGCGCAAACGCCAGCAGTTTGAGCAGAACGTGTAACTCGACGAATTCCTTCTCGAGTTGAAATGTGCGTTGGGACATCGCTGCCTCTTGAAAAATATTGTTGCAGGCTGGGGCCTGCGACCGCTCTCTCAACCCCGGACCCGAATGGCCCATTGGCATTATGCCCCGAATGCGTGGCACTCCGCCATTAGGCGTTTTCAGGCATTCCGGTCGGTCACGTCCGGTCCTTGGCGAGCGCGAGTATCCGGCAATGGCCCGGATACGCCAACATCAACTGGCTTCCGCCGACCGGCACTTGCGTTCGGCTCAGGGCGCCACGGCGAAGATGGCCGCCAGTCAGTGCGCTACGGCGCAGAAGGACCGGCTCATCGGCGCCCGGTCTCGAACTCAACGATCTGACGCAAGGCATTTCTGGCCGGAGGGAGCCTTGTGGCAGGAGTGGGGGCGTTGCACGGACGTTCTGGCCAGGCGCGGGATTGGCTGCAGCGCGATTCCGCTACAAGCCCCATCGGGCGGCAGGACATTGTCGGCTCGCACGGGCAGGCGTCGGGCTGCAAAGGAAAGCTGACAGTAATGCGGACGTGGCCGGCGGCGGCATGATGCGACTTGCCGCAAACTCCTCACGGGCTGTCGAGGAATCGACCATAACTGGCTACGGTTAAATAGAATCTTGAGATGGTCCACAGTTTCTGTGGATAAAATTGTGAGTGACCTCGACAATAGCCCTGTAAGACCTTCGTAACAATCGGGTTTTGCGGGTCCGCCCACATTTTGCGCCGCGATCCAATAAGCCTTGTAAACAAGTCGTTACGATACCCTATTGACTTCTCCCGGCTTCTCTGGCCGGTCGATTCGCGCCTAGTGCGGAACCTGAACAAGTCGACTGGTCGTCGTCGACTAGACGCCACGGCCGGCAGGTCTTCCGGGGGCGCGCGGCTTGCTCGAGACGACCGCGGCACCAAGTCCGCAGCGCGATCGGCTGGGCACTCGACAAGCGGTGTCTTGTTCGGGTGAAGCACCAATCCACATGCCCAGCCGCTTCCCAAGACCCATCAGGACATCTGGTTCGCGCGGGCTCGGTCGTACTCCGGCCGCGCCCCACGCGTCCAGCACGTGATGAAGAATTCTTCTCGTCAAGGGGTAAGCCGGGTCATGGCGAATCGACCCAAGCCCAATGGATTCCCGGCAGATGCTGAAACGGGGATCCATCCGGCACAGGACTCGGCAAAGTCGATGCTGATGCGCTCCCCAGCGATGGGCCGAAACCATTGGCTGGCAAATGCGACGTGGTCCGGATGGTCTCGATAGCTGTCGATGACTTGCTGATGGGCGAATTCTATCAACCAGCAAAGACGATATCGTGCCTTGTCCGGTATGGCCCAGCCGGCAAAGACCCGCCGCACCCCGGGAATCTTGGCGAGCGCTTCGCGCCCATGAGCCAAGATTGCATCCAGTTGCGCATCGCTTGCGTTTTCGGCATTGAAAAGGATCATGTGTTCAACAGGAAGCCATGGGCGACACTGGGCGAGCACTTCCGCCGCGCGACCGGTGGAGCCGAACAAGCGCATGCACCGTTCCGCTTCGGTACGAATGGCGGTTCGCACCCCCCGTGTCAGATCGGTGTATCCCCCGACCCGGCTGGCTTTGGCGTTCGCCCGGATTTGTCCGCCAGCGGCATCCGCAATGGCGGTGTAATAGTTGATCTTGGCCACACCATTGTCGACCAGCTTGCGGTATTGGATATCGGATAACCCGCTGCCGCCGTGAATGACGAGAGGGATCTTGACTGCCTCGTTGATGCGTCGCAGGCGCTCAAAATCGAGTCGAGCACGACCCCGCATGCGGCCATGTATGGTACCGACCGAAACCGCCAGGCAATCTACGCCAGTGCGTTGCACATAGGCCCTGGCTTCGCCGACGGAAGTGTAAGCCGCCTCCCCCGGATGATTCCCGGCGTCTTCACCCTCGGCTCCCGCGACATGCCCGAGTTCCCCTTCCACCGCGACGCCGCAGCCATGCGCCGTCTCCACTACCTGTCGGGTCTGCGAGACATTGGAGGGGAACGGCTCGTGAGAGACGTCCACCATCACGCTGTTGCAGCCGAATTTGATGGCCTGCACCGCGGATTCGTGCGAACCGCCGTGATCGAGATGGATCGCCAACGGCACGGCTGCGCGATGTGCCGCCTTCTCCACGGCCGCCATCGCAAGTTCGAAGTCATAGTGCTCGAAATGGGTTTGGGCGAGGCTCAGGATGACTGGTGAACGGCATTGTTCTGCTGCATCGACGATTGCCTCCACGAACTCAAGACTCACCAGATCGAAGCTGCCTATCGCATACCCGTTCTGATAGGCGTGATTCAGCATGTCGCGCATGTCAACCAGAGGCATGATCCGTGCTCCTATCTCTCACCGATTGCCCTGCCTTGTGCGAAGCGTCGCTGCACTGTCGCGCACAGGTCGTCCAACGCCGTGCCCATGATCAAGCCGGCGCAATGATGGTACAGGTGGATTTCGCATCTGATGGGCTGGTGCAGATTGTCCCGCGCATGAAGCTGAAATGCGCGCCACGCCAGCACGGGTGTCCCCTCCATCAAGCGGTCGACACATAGCCAGACATCATGGTCTATCGTCACCTCGAGGCCGCGATGCTGCGCAAGCACGATGCGTAAGGGCTCTCCCGATCGCAGCAACGCGAGCCGTATTCGGTTGTAGCAGGCGGCCTCGACCTCTTTCGGCAGCTTGCGCAATGGGGTCAGTTTCCTTGGTGTGTCCATACGGCTATTGTGGACGCCTCATCGATGCGCCCCCGTCCGGCTGGGGGGCGCTATACCGTGCCGCCAGAATGTGTCTCGCCGAACACGCGGCTTGCCAGGATGTCCTCTGCCTCGATGGTGATAAGGTCGGTCTTGGTCAATTTTCTGCTTCTCGCAGCGAACAGCCGGTTCGCCTGCCGCAGCCGAGCCCGGTCCAAGGCGTTGCGGATCGAGCGGGCGTTTGCGAAATGCGACAATCTCATGCGCAATTCAATGTACTCCGCAAATACCCTTTCGGCCTCGGTGCTGAATCGGTAGTTGAGAGTGCCCAGCATGAGTGTTGCGATGGCCATCAACTCCTCAGCCGAGTAATCCGGAAAATCAATGTGGTGTGCGATGCGGGAGCGCATACCGGGGTTGCTCAGGAAAAACCGATCCATCCTGTCTTTGTATCCGGCGAGGACCACCACAAGGTCTTCTCGGTGGTTCTCCATGACCTGCAGGAGGATCTCGATCGCTTCCTGGCCATAATCGCGTTCGTTCTCCGGCTTGTACAGGTAATAGGCTTCGTCGATGAACAACACGCCACCCATCGCCTTTTTGATCACCTCGCGGGTCTTCGGAGCAGTATGGCCGATATACTGGCCGACAAGATCGTCCCGCGTGACGGACACCAAGTGGCCCTCGCGCACGTAGCCGAGGCGTTTCAGGATCTCGCCCATGCGAATCGCGACGGTTGTTTTTCCGGTACCCGGGTTGCCGGTGAAGCACATATGGAGCGTAGGCGTCTCGGAGGTGAGCTCGAATTGCTTGCGCAATCGATCCACGAGCAGCAGCGCCGCGATTTCGCGGATTCGGGTCTTGACGGGTCGGAGGCCCACAAGCTCATGGTCAAGCTTGTCCAGCACTTCCTGCACATTGGAGCTGCGGAACTCGGATTCGAGATCGACCTGCGTCGGGTCCGACGCGATTTCAGCGGCGAGTTCGCCGGACTGGCCATTCGGCTGCTGAGCGAGCGTGCTATCCATACTGATACATCTCCCCATTGCGGCGATTAGACGATGGGCATCAATCTCAAAGGGGGCAAGGGTCGCCAGAAACGACTCGGCCTCCACGGCCAGGGCACCTGTGCGGCCGCCGAATGCCTCTTAGCGCTTGCGAGGGATGATGCGCCACCATATGCCCATGGCACGTCATTGCGGGCACTCCGGCGTAAGGGAGGCCTGACCCCCGCCCGGCACGTTGTCCGCGAGTAGCTGGTCTGCAGCACAGCGAGCGCCAAATCGAGGCCATCCAGGGCCGCGAGAGACGATGCGGCCGGAAACGGCTGTTTCTTCCCGGATCCCTCACACGGTCCCTCGGAACCTTGTCTTGGCTACCCTGCGTTCCCTTGCTCGAACCCTGACGGCATAGGCGGGCGGCACCGGCAGCGCCGGTACCGGCCCAGTCTCGCTACCGATAGCGTTCGCCTTCGGGCTTGCCCGCAGCATACGAATGCACGGTATAGCGGATGTGGCGTCCTTCGGCCTCCTGCCGAATCAGCCCGAATCCCGGTTCGTTCTTCGGGCGGTTGACGATGAACGACATGCGCGGGCTCTCCCGGCCGCGTGTGCTGTCGAAGGCTGTCACGCGAACATAATGGCTCGGGAAGGTCTTGCGGCAGTTGTTGATCTCCATGAGGATGCCCGCCGGATCCTTGAGATCGAACATGGGCATGCCAAACATCTCCCAGTACGTATTGCGCGGATGCGGGTCATCGGTATACTCGACGTTAACGGCCCAGCCGTTCGTCAACGCGTATTTGATTTGGGCGGTGATCTGTTCGTCGGTGAGGTCGGGCAGAAACGAGAATTGCCCTTGGGTCACGCGATTTCCGTGATTGGTCATCATAGTTGCGATCTCCTTATAACACGCTCTAAACGGTCGCCGTGGCGGTCGGTACGAAATCCGCCGTATCGGTGGACTCGTAGTTGAAGGTGATATCCTTCCAGGTGTCGAGTGCGGCTCGAAGCGGCGCGCACCACTTGGCAGCGGCCTCAAGAATCTGCGGGCCCTCGTTCCAGATATCGCGGCCTTCGTTGCGTGCCAGCACCATGGCTTCCAGCGCCACGCGGTTGGCCGTTGCGCCGGCTTGAATACCCATGGGATGGCCAATGGTGCCGCCGCCGAACTGGAGCACGACGTCCTCGCCCAGGTAGGTGAGCAATTGGTGCATTTGACCCGCATGGATTCCGCCCGAGGCCACCGGCATGACCTTGTTGAGGGATGCCCAGTCCTGCTCGAAGAAGAGCCCGTTCTCGAGCGAAACCGGCGTATGGCCGTCTCGAAGCGTGTCGTAGAAGCCCTTGATCATGAGCGGATCGCCTTCCAGTTTTCCGACCACCGTGCCGGCGTGGATGTGATCGACACCCGCCATGCGCATCCACTTGCAGATGACGCGGAAATTCATGCCGTGATTCTTTTGGCGCGAATAGGTGGAATTGCCCGCGCGGTGCAGGTGCAGGATCATGTCGTTCTTGCGCGCCCACTTCGCCATGGTCTGGATGGCCGTGTAACCAATGACCAGATCGATCATGACGATCGCCGAGCCGAGGCTCTTGGCAAACTCGGCGCGCTCGATCATCTCGTCCATGGTCCCGGCCGTGACGTTGAGGTAATGACCTTTCACTTCTCCGGTGGCGGCTGAGGCACGGTTCACCGCTTCCATGCAGTAAAGAAAACGGTCGCGCCAATGCATGAAGGGCTGAGAGTTGATGTTTTCATCGTCTTTCACGAAATCGAGGCCACCTTTCAAGGCCTCATACACCACGCGCCCATAGTTTCGCCCTGACAGCCCCAATTTGGGTTTGGTCGTGGCGCCCAGCAGGGGGCGGCCAAACTTGTCCAACCGTTCGCGCTCCACCACGATGCCCGTCGCAGGCCCCTGGAATGTTTTCAGGTACGCGACCGGCAGCCGCATGTCTTCCAGGCGGAGGGCCTTGACCGCCTTGAAACCAAACACGTTACCGATGATGGACGCGGTCAAGTTGGCAATCGACCCCGGCTCGAAGAGATCGAGGTCGTAGGCGATATAGGCGAAGTACTGCTGATCGGTCTTGGTGCCCGGGCCTGTGTTCGGGACGGGATCCACGCGATAGGCCTTGGCGCGATAGAGCTCGCATGCCGTCAGGCGGTCTGTCCACACGACCGTCCACGTCGCGGTGGACGATTCGCCGGCCACTGCGGCGGCCGCTTCCTCCGGGTCAACCTCCGGCTGCGGGGTGATGCGGAATAAGGCAATCACGTCGGTGTCTTTCGGTTTGTAGTCGGGCTCCCAGTAGCCCATCTTCCGGTAAGGGATGACACCAGATTTGTAGCGCTCTTTGCCTTCCTTCAATGTTTCAGATGCCATGGCTATCTCCCAGAGGTGAAAAATTACGCATTCATGTGCCCGCGCACGCCAGGCAGATTTGCCGGGTGGCACCGTGGCGTTTGTCTCAATGCGTTGTGGGGATCTTGCCGAAACCGTACCATTAATAACAGTCAATTTTTTCGATAACTATGATTGACTATCGTCTATGGAATGACGAACGCATATTTTCCTGCTGTCCTTAAAGGCCATTGCCCGCGCCGGTCCAATTCGGCCAGCCAAACCGTCGGAGAGACCGCTTAGGGGGCGGCTGTGCCCAAGTAGGAAAGCGCGAAAGGTGAAGGTAGAGCGCAGGGAACGAAGACAGACGCGCGGCGATGGCGGGGGGCTCGCGAGAGTTTCGGGAAGGTTGGATTCGGCCACACTAACCGAAGCTGGAAGACGACAGGTGCCGACATCACGTCGTTTGCGGCGAGGACGTCTTGCGATGGCTGCTGGAACGGCACGCTCGCCCGCGACTTGCAAAGCGGTATCCCGTCGACGCAACGGGAAATAGTAATCACAGGCATTAGCACAGAATGGATAGGATTGATTATCATTGATGCATCGCGGAGAGGACATCATGCGGCACAGCACCTTGCGTCAACTTGAGGTATTTGAGGCGATCGCCCGTCTCGGCAGTTTCACGCGGGCGGCGGAAGAGTTGTTCCTGACCCAACCCACGGTTTCGATGCAGATCAAGAAGGCCTCTGTTGAATTTTGAATGGGTAGCGGCGGGCGTATAAGCCCACGATACAGTATCCTTTAGGCCATTCGTATTGAGGCAGGGATGGCCATGAGTGAGAAGCTTTTCGAAAGTGCGCTGGGGA